>NZ_JBHXTC010000003.1:129078-132741 GCF_042677605.1 Streptomyces sp. NPDC127106
TCCTCGACGGACCGCCCGCGGCGGCGCCCCCCGGGGGGGGGGGCGGCCCCGGGGGGGGGGGGGCCCCTCCGGCCGTCGCGGCCGGCTACTGGCGCGAGCCGATGACGTCGGCGGGGCGGCCGGACACGGCCACCCGGCCCGGGACCACCGTGGCCAGCACCGCGAGCAGCGCCGCGAAGCCCAGCACGCCGAGGTACATCAGCGGGTCGACGGTCGGCGAGGCGGAGCCCGTCATGCCGATGCTGAACGCGGTCAGCACCGCGAAGGCGATACCGGTGCCCAGCACCGCGGAGATCAGCACCACCATCACGGACTCGATCCGGAGCATGCCCATCACCTGGCGCCGCGTGGTGCCGACGAGCTGGAGCAGGGCGAACTCGCGGGTGCGGTCCGAGACCGACATGGCCAGCGTGTTGACCACGGCGATCGCGGTGAAGGCGATGATCAGGCCCATCGCCACGTAATTGACCTCCGCGTTGGACTGCTGCACCTCCGCCTGCAGGTCCTCGACCTGCCCGCGGTCCAGGACGCCGATGCCGGGCAGGCCGCCCAGCGCCTTCTGCAGCTCGCCGCGCCCGGCCCGGCCGTCACCGGCCGTCTTGACCAGCAGCGAGGAGGCCAGCGGGTTGTCGACGTGCTGCGACACCAGCGCATGGGACATCGTCAGGTCGCCGAAGCCCAGGCCCCGTTCGTACACGGCGGCCACCGTCAGCTCGGTCTCCGTGCCGTCGCCGAGGGTCAGCTTGAGGGTGTCCCCCGGCTTCTTGCCCAGGTTGTCGGCGGCGACCTCGCTGAGCGCGACGCTCTTCTCGCCGAAGCCTTCGAGGCTGCCGCCGGTGACGCCCGGGTCCCAGGTGCTGGTCAGGCCCGCGGTGGACACGCCCTGCGCCGGGTACTTCTCCAGTCCGACGCGCACGGAGGTGCGGACGACCTCGGTCACCGCGGTCACGCCGGGCACCCGGCGCAGCGAGTCCGCGGCCTGCGCGGGCACGCCCGGGCCGGCCGAGCCGACGACCCAGTCCGCCTTGTTGCCGGCCTTCGCCTGGGCGGTGGCCGCGGCGCCCATCGTGGTCTGCACGAAGAACACCGTGCAGGCCATGCCGATCAGCAGGGCCAGCGGGGTGATCGCGGCGGAGAGCCGCTTGGTGTTGGCGCGGGCGTTGGCGGTGGCCAGGTAGCCGCCGACCCGGGAGGCCCGCAGCGGCACGCCGAGGACGGCGACCGCGATCCGGGCGATCAGCGGGCCGAGCAGCGAGACCGCCACCGCGAGCACGACGACCGACAGGAACGTGACCGGCGTGGACGCGGGCTCGGTGCGCAGCGCGGCGAGGACCGCCAGGAGCACGATGCCGCCGGCCAGGAAGGCCGCGCCGGCACCCAGCCGGCCCCAGGCGAACCCCTGCTCCATGGCCGCTTCGGACAGGGCCTCGGCGGGCCGGATCCGGGCGGTGCGCCGCGCGGAGATACGGGCCGCGGCCCAGGCGCCGAGCAGGGCCGCACCGATGGCGGCGAAGAACGGGAAGACGCTGAACGTCACTTCCAGGGTGTCCGGGATGGCCTTGAAACCGACGAACTTGCCGTGCAGCCAGTAGGCGATGGGCAGCCCGGTGACCGAGCCGAGCACCCCGGCGAGGAGGCCGACGATCAGCGCCTCGCGGCCGATGAGCTGCCGCACCTGCTTGGGCGTCGCGGCGATGGCCCGCAGCAGCGCCAGCTCGCGGTAGCGCTGCTGGATGGACAGGGCGAAGGTGCCGACGACCACGAGGATCGCGACGAGCAGCGAGGTGCCGCCGATCGCGCCGCCCATGGAGACCAGCTTGATCCGGGCCTTGGCGGCGTCCAGGAACTCCACCGGGCCGCGGTCTCCGCCGGTGGACACCTGCGCGGTGGTCCCCTCCAGGGCCTGCCTGACCTGCCCGGCGAGGTCCTTCTCGGAGACGCCCGGCTTGGGCAGCACGCCGACCGCGGCGACCTCGCCCTCGCGGCCCGAGAGCCGCTCCGCCTCGGCGTCCGAGAAGAACAGGGAGGTCTGCTGCTCCAGGTCGCCGCCGGCGGGCGCCGCGATGCCGGTCACCCGGTAGGTGCGCGGCGCACCGGTCGACTGCACGGTCAGCTCGGCGCCCGGCTTGATCCCGGCCCGGCCGGCCAGTTCGCGGTCCACGACCACCTCGTCCGCACCGACCGGGGCGGCGCCCTCGGCCAGCGTGAACGGGGTCAGGGCCGCCGAGGTCCAGGCGTGCCCGTACGAGGGCTTGCCGTCGACGCCGGGGACCACCTGGCCCTCGGGGGTGACCGCGTACGCGGGGAAGGTCACCTCCGGCAGGGCCGCCTTCACGCCGGGCAGCGCGGCCACCTTGGCCGCGGTGTCGGCGGGGATCCAGACGCGCTCGCCGAGCGGCTTGGCCTTCTCCTTCGTCTTGGTCTTGCCCTTCTTCTCCTTGGTGGTGACCTGGTGGACGTTCTGGTCGCCGCTGACGATGACGGGGGCGCCGGCGTACCGCTCGGTGCCGATGGTGCCCCGTAAACCGGTCTCCAGGAGGATGCCGCAGGCCGTGACCAGTGCGGCGGCGCAGAAGAGGGCGAGGAACGCCCCGATGAAGCCGCCCTTGCGGGCGCGCAGGGTCTGCAGGGCATAGCGCAGCATCAGGCCCACGCTCCCAGGTGGGTCATGCGGTCGGCGACCCGGTCCGCGGTCGGGGAGTGCATCGTGTCGACGATCCGCCCGTCGGCGAGGAAGAGGACGGTGTCGGCGTACGAGGCGGCGACCGGGTCGTGGGTGACCATGACCACGGTCTGGCGGGTCTCATCGACGCAGGACCGCAGCAGGGCGAGGATCTCCTTGGCGGTCACCGTGTCGAGGGCACCGGTCGGCTCGTCGCCGAAGATGACGTCCGGGCGGGTGATCAGGGCGCGGGCGATCGCCACGCGCTGCTGCTGGCCGCCGGACAGCTCGGCGGGCCGGTGGGTGGCGCGGCCCCCCAGGCCGACCCGCTCCAGGATCTCCTCCAGCCAGCGGGGGTCCAGGCGCTCGCCGGCCAGGCGCAGCGGCAGCTCCACGTTCTGCCGCACCGACAGGGCCGGGATGAGGTTGAACGCCTGGAAGACGAAGCCGATGCGCTCGCGGCGCAGCCGGGTCAGCTGGGTCTCGTTCATCCCGTTCAGCTCGGTGTCGCCGATGTACGCGCGCCCGCCGGTCGGCTTGTCCAGGCCCGCGGCGCAGTGCAGGAACGTGGACTTGCCGGAACCGGAGGGCCCCATGACGGCCGTGAACGAGCCCCGCTCGATGCCGACCGAGACACCGTCCAGCGCGCGCACGCCGCGGCCGCTCTTTCCGTACTCCTTCACGACCGCGTCCAGGCGCAGCGCATGTCCGGGGGACCCGGCGCCGCTCTGTCGGCGGAGGCTGTGCGTCTCGGTCCTCATGCGCGACCAGTCCTTCCAAGGCTTCGAGGGGGGTTCGTCAGCACGATCCGCGCGTGGCGGATGCAACACCCCCGATCCTTGACGGGCGATCTATACCGGCTCTACGCGGACGGGCGCGGGCAACGCGTTCCGGCCGAAGGCGGGGCCCCTTCCGCCGGCAAGCCGGGGGCGCACGAGTGACGCCCGTTTGCCGCCGCCGCGGCGCGGCCAGGTCCCGTCGCTTAAAAACAGCTGTAGCAT
>NZ_JBHXTC010000003.1:132751-192761 GCF_042677605.1 Streptomyces sp. NPDC127106
CCGCGGTCGGGCGGGGGCACCGCGTCCGGCCCGACGGGGGGGCGCCTTCGGCCGCAACGCGGTGGTCGCACGTGTCAGTCCGGTTGCCGGCCGCTGCGTCGCGTCCTGTTCCCGGTACGGGTACGGGTACGGGTACGGGTACGGGTACGGGTCCAGCGGTGGACCAGTGCCGCGGCGGTGGCCGCCGCGCACAGGCCGTACACGATGACGACCCAGAGGGCGGGAGCGCGGCCCGCGCCGAGTCCGTGCACGAGGCCGGCGAGCCAGCCGGCGTACGCCAGACCGTGCAGGACGCGGAAGGGGCGGATCCAGCGGCGGGTGGCGAACACGCCGCGCCACAGGCCGGTGATCAGGGCCAGGACGAACAGCTGCGCGGCGAGGGTGCCGAGGTCGACGAGCAGGCTGCCGCTGCCGAAGCCGAGGGCGGCCTGGACCGCGGTGACCCGGTCCGCGCCGACCTTGACCCCGATGTGGACCAGGAGGAAGCCGACCCCGGCGACGGCGGCGGCCCGGTGCAGCTGCTGCGCGAGCTGCCGGCGGGCGGGGGCCAGCACGTCCCGGAAGACGGTGGCGAGGCCGAGCATCACGGAGCAGGAGAGCGCGACGAGCGCGAAGACCCCGGCCATGCGGTCCAGGAACTCCTGGAGGGCGCCCCCGGCGAGCGCGCCGACCGCCAACAGCACGCCGACGCAGGCCAGCCCGGCGGAGACGGCGCGGGCGCCGGGGGCGGGCGTGTGCGGGGGCCCCGGCCGGGCGGCCGCGGTCGGGTCGGGCTGTGCCGGCGCGCCGGCGGGGGGCTGTGGTGCCGTGCGGGTGGTGGTGCGGGCCATGGGGTGCTCCGGGGGTGGGAGGGCGGTCGGGCGGGGCGGAGCGGCGCGGCCGCGCAGGGCGTTTCGGGGCGCCGCCCCGGACCCCGCGCCTCGAACGCCGGCGAGGTCGGACCTGCCCGCGGGGCCGGGGCCCGGGTGGGGGGTCAGGGGCGGTGGCGGTGGATGGGGCCGAGGGGGGAGCCGTCCAGCGGGCGGGCCAGGGAGGCGGACCAGTTGCCGTCGAGGTCGAGGTCGTCGACCTGCCAGCGGGTCACCTCGCCCTGGTAGCCGTGCACCACCTCGACCGGTCCGGGCACGCCCGGGGTGACGTCGAGGGCGTTCAGGTCGATGCCGAGCAGGCCCAGCCCGACCCCCTTGAGCACGGCCTCCTTGCGCGTCCACACCCGGTGGAAGGCGGCGGTCCGCTCCGGTCCGGCGGGCAGCGACATGATGTACGCGTACTCGGCGGGGGCGAGGACGACGTCGGCCAGCGAGCCGGATTCGACGGGCCGCAGGGCCTCGATGTCCACGCCGATCCAGTCCCCCGCGTGCAGCCCCAGCACCCCGCACCCGTTGGTCCGGGTCAGGCTCACGGCGAGCCCGACGGCCGGGTCGGCCACGGCCGGCGGGCCGTGCTCCAGGTCCCCGCAGCCGGGGCAGACCCGGCGGCCGAGGGCCACCGTACGGGCGTCGACGCCGAGCAGCTCGCCGATGGCGCGGCGGGCACCGGCCCGGGTGCGGACGAACGCGGCGGCGTCCCGCTCGGCGCGGTAGCGGCGGGCGCGGACCTGTTCGACCTCGTCGAGCAGGTCGAAGTCGTCCTGGTCGACCCGGTCCCCCAGCGGCCACCACCACACGTGGGCCTCGCCGGTCTCCTTGAGCCGGGCCGCCTCCCGTGCGGCCGGTGCCGGCACGCGCACGCCCGGCGCCGCGAGCAGCTGACTGGTCATCGGGTTCCTCCTCTCCCCCTTCGGAGGGGCGTCGTCAGGTCAGTCCGCCGAGGCGCAGGAGCAGGTCCTTGACCTCGGTGGCGTGGTAGCGGGCCCGTTCCTGTCCGGGGTCGGAGCACAGCAGGAGCGGCCCGTCGCGGTCGTCCCCGGGCAGCCGGCCGTGGCTGCCGCGGACGCAGCCGGGGTCCAGGGGCACCACCTGGAGCGGTGCCCGCAGGCCGGCCTTCTTCTTCAGCACGGCCAGGGCCGCCTTCGCCTTGGCCGCCGGGTCGGCGGGGTCGAAGAACAGTTCGGCCGGGTCGTAGCCGGGCTTGCGGTGGATCTCGACGCCCCGTGCGAAGTCGGGCGCGTGGCGGTCGTCGAGCCAGTAGTAGTACGTGAACCAGGCGTCGGGCTCGCAGACGGCGACGAGCTCGCCCGCGTTGGGGTGGTCGATGCCGTAGGCGGCCTGCTGGGTCCGGTCCCAGACCTCGTCGACGCCGTCGAGCGCCTTCAGTGCGTCGCGCACGCGCGGGATGTCGTACGGGTCGGCCACGTACACGTGGGCCGCCTGGTGGTCGGCCACGGCGAACGCCCTGGAGGCGTACGGGTCGAGGTACTCCATCCCGCGCTGGCGGTAGACCGACAGCAGGCCCTCGCGGCGCAGCGCGCGGTTGATGTCCACGGGCCGGCTGACCGGGGAGATGCCGTACTCGCTGAGCGCGACGATCGTGGTGCCGCGCTCGCGCAGCTCGGCGAGGAGCGGGCCGAGGGCGGCGTCGGCCTCGCGGGCGGCCCGGACGGCCTGCGGGCCGTCGGGGCCGAACCGTTGGAGGTCGTAGTCGAGGTGCGGGACGTAGATGAACGACAGGTCCGGGTCGCGGGTGTCGGCGACGTGCCGGGCGGCGCCGGCGATCCACCGCGTCGAGGTGAGCGAGGCGGTCGGGCCCCAGTACTGGAAGAGGGGGAACTCGCCCTGGAGGTCGGTCAGTTCGTCGCGGAGGGCGGCGGGGACGGTGTAGCAGTCGGGGGCCTTGCGGCCGTCGTAGTGGTAGACGGGGCGGGGGGTCAGGACGGTGTCGACGTCCGCGCCCATCGCCCACCACCAGCACAGGTAGGCGGTGGTGTGGTCGGGGTCCCGGCGGCGGGCGGCCTGCCAGACCTTCTCCCCCTGCACCAGGGCGTTGTGCTGGCGCCACATCATCACTTCGCCGTGGTCGCGGAAGTACCAGCCGTTCCCGACGGCTCCGTGCGCGCGGGGCATCAGGCCGGTGGTGAGGGTGGCCTGGACGGTGGCGGTGACGGCGGGGAAGACGGTGTCGAGGGGGGCGGTGAAGCCCTGCTCGCCGACGGCCCGCAGGTTCGGCATGTGGGGCAGCAGGCGGGGCGTGAGTCCGACGGTGCACAGGACGGCCACCTTGCGGGTTCCCTGCCGGGTGGTGGATCCGGTCATGCGCGGGGCTCCTTCCGGGTGGCGGGGGTCGTGGCGGGGATTGCGGGGCGGTCGGGGGCGTGGGGGCCGGGGGCGTGGGGGTCCGGGCCGGCCGGGCCCTCATCGGCCCCCGCCGGAACGGGCGCGGCGGGTGTGGCGGGCGCAGCGGCGGCGGGCGGGGCGGCGGCGGGCCGGGCGGGGACGGGGCGGCCGGCGGCGGGCCGGGCGGCGCTCTGGCCGGCCGTGATCACGAGGGCGATCGGCGTCACGGGGCGGCGTCCTCTCCCCACGGGATGTGCCGGTCGGCCGCGCCGGGATCGGGCGCGGCCGGGGTCAGGCCGAGGCGGGTCAGCTCGCGGCCGGTCCAGGACAGTTCGGCGGCGATCCCGCGGGCCAGGCCCGCGGCGCCCACCGGGCGGCTGCCCTCGGGCAGCACGGACCAGGTGTACGTCTCCACTTCGATGTGGTCGGTGACGGCGTGGTCCCCGCCGAACAGGGTCCGCAGGGTCTCGCGCAGCACCGGCCCGGTCGAGGCGAGCGGCGGGGCCGGCTCCTCGTGCAGCGGCACGTGGTAGTGGATCCGCCAGGGCGCCCGGCCGGGCAGCGCCCCGGCGAGCGCCGGCCCGAGGTCGTCGGAGCCGAGCAGGGCGGCTCCGGCAGGGGCCGCCTCCCGGGTCTGGTGCAGGAACCTGGGCTCCGCGAAGGGGGCGAGGGCGTCGCGCACCTTCGGGTCGGCCGGGTCGGCGGCCTCCAGGGCGCTCGACGCCTGGACCTTGACCACCGGGAGTCCGGCGGTCAGCAGCCGGGCCACGGCGGTGCCGGGGTCCTCGTGGGCGACGGCGAGGTGGCAGACGTCCAGGCAGAGCCCGATCCGGTCGTGGTCGGCGTCGGCGAGCAGCCGGACGGCCTGTTCGGTGGTCTCGGCGACGCAGCCGGGCTCGGGCTCCACGGCGACCCGGATGACCCGGCCGGTCTCGGCCTCGATCCGGCGCAGCCCGGCGGCGAGCGCGTCCAGCTGGCGCATGGCGGCGGCCTTGCGGGTCCGCGACCAGGCCGTGCGCCAGGCCAGGGGCAGGGTGGAGACCGAGCCGCGCTCGGCGTCGGCGGGCAGCAGCCGGGCCAGGATGCGGGCCAGGTTGAGGGTGTACTCCAGGCGGGCGGGCTCGGACCAGTCGGGGTAGTACACGGCCCGCTTGACGACGGGCGCGTGGAAGCCGCGGTACGGGAAGCCGTTGAGGGTGACGGTCTCCAGGCCGCGGGCGGTGAGCTCGCGGCGCAGGGCGGCGACGGCGGCCGGGTCGGCGGCGAGGACGGCGGCCGCGTCCTGGGGCAGCCACAGGCCGAGGCCGATGACCGGCTCGTCGGCGGCCTTGCGGACGGGTTCGGCGTAGGTGGTGAGCTGGGCGGTGATGCCCTCCAGGGTTTCGGCGGGGTGCACGTTGGTGCAGTAGGCGAGGTGGACGGCGGTGCCGTCGCGGTGGCGGAAGCGCATGTGGGGTCCCCCGGCTCCGGTCAGTTCCCGCCGCGGGCGATGGAGTTGCCGGCGTACAGGCCCGCGGCCTGCGCGTCGCCCTGAACGGATCGTGGCGCTCCGTCTCCGTCGAGGCCGAGGCGGCCGGACCGGCCGTAGAAGTCGACCGGGTTGCGCCACAGCACCCGGTCGACGTCGTCCTCGTCGAAGCCGGCGGCGAGCATGGCCTCGCCGGTGGCGCGGGTGAGGAGCGGGTCGCTGTGGCCCCAGTCGGCGGCGGAGTTGACGAGCATCCGCTCGGTGCCGTGCTCCTTGAGGATGGCGACCATCCGGTCCGGGGTCATCTTGGTGTCGGGGTAGACGGAGAAGCCCATCCAGCAGCCGGAGTCGTGGACCTCGGCGACGGTGACCTCGTTGAGGTGGTCCAGGACGACCATGGCCGGGTCGATGCCCGACTCGCGGACGACGGCGAGGGAGCGGGCGGTGCCGCCGGCCTTGTCGCGGTGCGGGGTGTGCACGAGGGCGGGCAGGCCGAACTCGACGGCCAGGCCGAGCTGGACGGCGAAGGCGTGGTCCTCGGCCTCGGTGACGGTGTCGTAGCCGATCTCGCCGACGGCGACGACCCCGTCCTTGGCGAGGTAGCGGGGCAGCAGGTCCAGGACGGGGGTGCAGCGCGGGTCGTTGGCCTCCTTGGGGTTGAGGCCGATCGTGCAGTGGTGGGCGATCCCGAACTGGGCGGCCCGGTACGGCTCCCAGCCGAGCAGTGCGTCGAAGTAGTCGGTGAAGCTCCCCGGGGAGGTGCGTGGCTGACCCAGCCAGAACGCGGGCTCGACCAGGGCGCGGACGCCGGCGGCGTACATCGCTCGGTAGTCGTCCGTGGTCCGGGACGTCATGTGGATGTGCGGGTCGAAGATGCGCATGGCCGGGCTCCGGGAGGGGTTCGTCGTCGGGTCAGTGGTCGAGGGTCGCTACGACCCACAGGTCGGCGGGGACGGGGCGGCCGGCGGCGCGGCGCTCGGTCGCGAAGGCGCGGGCCATCCGGGCCAGTTCGGCGTCGCGGCGCTCGTGCAGTCCGGACACCCGGGCCAGTGGGATGCCGGTGAACAGGCACTTGAGGACGGCCTGCCGCCAGCGGTACTGGTCGAGGTGGGCGCGGGCGTACGGGCCGAGCGCGGCCGCGACCAGCCGGTTGTCGTTGGTGCGGACGGCGTCGTCGGTGAGGTGCACGGCGCGGTCGCCGACCGGCAGGAACGGCAGGGCGCGCAGCACCCCGCGCCGCTCGGCGGCGTCCCCGTGGGCGTACCGCTCGGCGGCTTCGGCGGCCAGGGCCGCGCCGGTGGTCCCGTACCGGTTCAGTGCGCGCAGCAGGAGGGTGCGTACGGCGTCCTCGACGCTCCAGCCGGCCCAGCCGGGCAGGGGTCCGCGGCCGTGGTCGCGGCCGGCGGCGGGGAAGCGGCGGTCCAGGGCGCGGGGGCCGCCGGCGGCGACGGCGGCGAGGCCGGCGGCGAGCCGGGTCCGGTGCTGCTGGGCCAGGGCGGAGCGCAGGGACTCCTCCAGGGTGCGCAGGGTGAGGGCGTCGTGGACGCAGGCGTCGGCGGGTACGGACCCGGGCGGGGCGGGGGCGGGCGGGGCGTCGGGGGGCGCCCCGGGGGCGGGCCGGGTGAGGGCGGGGGCGGTGGTCATTGCGGTACGGCCTCCTTCTCCTGGCGTGCCGCGGCGGCAGCCGCCGCGTGCAGGAAGGCGATGCTGTGGCGGGCGACGTCGGCCGCGGCGTGGCTGTGGCGCGGGAGTTCCACGGAGACGAGCCCGCGGTAGCCGGTGCGGGCGAGGGCCCCCAGCACCGGCGGGAAGTCGATCTCGCCCTCGCCGAAGGGCAGGTGCTCGTGGACGCCGCGGCGCATGTCCTCGATCTGGACGTGGGCGAGCCGGTCCGCGGCGAGCTCCACGCAGTCGGCGACGGGCAACGGCTCCAGGCAGCGGCAGTGGCCGAGGTCCAGGGTGAGCCGGAAGCGGTCGGGCCGGCCCAGGTCGTCCAGCAGCCGGCGGTAGCCGGCCAGGTCGGCGACGAGCATGCCCGGCTCCGGCTCGAAGGCGAGGTCGATCCCGGCGGCGTCGGCGTGCGCGACGGTGTCGGCGCAGCCGTCGACCAGCCGCTGCCAGGCCTGCTCGGGGGTGGTGGCCGGGTCGGGGGTGCCGCTCCAGAAGTGGACGGCCCCGGCGCCCAGTTCGGCGCCGATCCCGACGGCCCGGCGCAGCAGGTCGGCCCGCAGGGCGCGCTCCTCGGGCCGGGCGGACAGCAGGGTGGGGCGGTGCTTGCGGCGGGGGTCGAGGAGGTAGCGGGCGCCGGTCTCGACGACCACGGCCAGGCCGGTGGCGGCGAGGGCCCGCCGGACGCCGTCGACGCGGGCGGCGAGGTCGGGGGCGTACGGGTCGAGGTGGTGGTGGTCGAGGGTGAGCGCGACGCCCTCGTAGCCCAGGTCGGCGAGCATCCGCAGGGCGTCGCCGAGCCGGTGGTCGGCGAGGCCGTTGGTGCCGTACGAGAAGCGGGGCGCCGGGCCCGCGGCGGTGGTGTTCACGTCCGGCCCCCGGCGGCGGCGTGTCCCGACCGATCGGCCCGGTCGCCCGGGTCCGTACGGTCCGTGCGGCCGGTGTCCGGCCCGGCGCCGGGCGGGAAGGCGGCCACGAGCGGGCTCGCGAGCTGCGGGAAGCCCGTGCGCGGGCCCGGCCGGGGCCGGTGCGTGGCGGTCATGTCGAGGACACCTTCCGGGCGAGTCTGCGGACGAGCGGCAGGGCTGCGGCGAGCGGCACGGCGAGGCCGGGGGCCCCGGCGCGGGCGGCGAGGGCGGCCTGCAGTGGGAGCAGGGCGTGGATCCCGGCGCCGACGGCCCGCCGCACCTCGGGGGCGGCGGGGTGGCGCACCGCCCGGGCGAGGGCGGGCCCGTAGCCGGCCGCGTACACGGCGAGCGCGGCCCCCCGGGCGACCCGGGCGGTCCGTGCGGTGCCGCCGGCCGCGGCGCGGAAGCCGAGGGGACGGGCGGTCCCTCCGGGGCGCATCACGGTGGCGGCGCCCACGGCGGCACTGCGGGTGCGGGTGCGGCTGCGGCTGCGGGTGAGGGTGGCGGCGGCCGCCGCGGCGGAGGCCGCGAGGGTCAGGGCCGCCTCGTGGGGCGGGGCCCCGGCGACCTCGTGCCGGCTGAACCGGGTCAGGGCCAGGGTGTGCGCCCCGACCGCGGCGGCCGGACCGAGGGCGGGCCGGGCCGGGCCGGGCCCGGTGCCGTGCAGGACGTCCAGGGCGCGGGCGGCGGCCATGACGGCCGGGCCCAGCGGGGTCTGCTTGGCGCCGAGGTCGTAGGCCCACACGGCGGCCGCCAGCGGCAGGGTGCGCCGCAGTACGGTCCGCCGCCCGCCGGCGAGGGCGGCGAGGCCTAGCCCGGCGGCGGTCAGGCCGGCCGCGGCCGCGAGGGCGGCGCCGGGCCGGATCCGGCCGGAGGGCAGGGGGCGTTCGGGGCGTTCCACGGCGTCGAGCTCCCGGTCGGCCCAGTCGTTGAGGGCCATGCCCGCCCAGTACAGGCAGACGGAGGAGCCGGCGAGGCCGAGGGTGCGCGGCCCGGCGCCCCGCCCGGAGGCGAGCGCCCCGGCGAGGACGTCGCCGGGGACGGTGGCGGCGGCGGGGGCCCGGACCAGTTCGGCGTAGGCGCGCAGGGTGCGGCGGGCCCGCAGCGCCCGTCCGGGGAAGGGCGGAAGGTGCAGCGGCACCGCCGGGCCGGCCCCGTCCGCGCGGGCGGCACGGGCGGCACGGGCGGTGCGGGCGGTGCGGGCGGTGCGGGCGGCGGCTGCTCGGACCGCGCGCGGGATGCGCTGGGCGGTGCTCACGGACGGGCTCCCGGTGCGTGCGGGGAGCCGTGGCCCGCGGCGGCGGGGGCGGGGGCGGTGCCGGCCGCCCAGGCGGTGAGGGCCTCGTACTGGAGGGTCAGGTTGTGCTCGGCGGAGCCGGCCGGGTCCTTGAAGAAGAAGCCGAGGGCGGGCAGGGCGCCGGACTCGCCCCGCCGGCCGGCGAGGGCCGTCAGCCGTACGAGGTCCAGGACCAGCGGGGCGGCCAGCGCCGAGTCGCAGCCCTGCCAGGTGAACTGCATGGTCATCCGCACGCCGAGGAAGCCCTCGAAGGAGATGTGGTCCCAGGCGGTCTTCCACTCCCCCATCTCGGGGACGTTGTCGATGTGCACCTGGCCCTCGACGGCGTGGCCGACGGTCTCCTCCAGGCTGCGCTGCTTGGACTCGGTCTTGGAGCGGGCGGCCGCGGGGTCGGCGAGGGTGGCGCCGTCGCCGCCGCCCAGCAGGTTGGTGCCGGACCAGGAGCGCAGGCGCAGCGCGCGCTGGGTGAACATCGGGGCGAGGGCGCTCTTGACGAGGGTTTCGCCGGTCTTGCCGTCGCGGCCCGCGTGCGGGACGCCGCGCAGCCGGGCCAGCTCCTCCAGGGCGGGCAGACAGGCGCCGGCGGAGGGGGTGAAGTTGACGTAGGAGCAGCCGGCGGTGAAGGCGGCGTACGCGTACAGGGAGCTGGCCGGGAGGGTGAGCGAGCCGGCGGCGAGGGCCGCCTCGAAGGCGGCCAGGTCCAGGTGGGCGGGGTCGGGTTCGGGCAGCGGCTCCGTGGAGGAGACGTTGACGACGACGACCTGCTCCAGCCGGTGCCGGTCACGGAAGGCGGCCATGTCGTCGGCGAGGCGGGCGGCGGCTTCGACCTGGGTCTCGCCGGGCCGCAGCGAGCCGTCGCGCAGCTCCAGCTCGGCGGCGGCCAGCGGGGCGTCCAGCGCGGGCAGGACCGCGGCGGGCAGCACACCGGCCGCGGCGAGCTGCCGGGCCCTCGCCGACAGCGGGGTGCCGACGACGTCGTGTCCGCCGAACACGAGGTCGGCGAGGGCCGGGAGGGACGCGCCGCGGAACGCGGGGGTTTCCGTCACGCATCCGACGGGGGAGGCGGCACCCGCGACGACGGCCGCCGCGCCGGCGACGGCCGCCGTGGCGACCGAGCCTCGCGCGCCGACCATCCAGACGCCGATGCGGGATGCGGATCCGGTCGTGTCTCGCATGGTGGGCCAATCCTCCTGAGGGGTACGGGACGTGGGGTGCGCGAGGGACGGGGCGGACCGACGGACGGGCCTACTTGCCCATGTCGACCGGGTACGGCCAGACGTCGAAGGCCTGGTTCATGCGCTCGTTGGAGCGGCACAGCCACTTGGCGGTGACCTTGCGGACGACGTGCTTCGGCAGGTGCTTGTTGTCGTTGCGGTCGGTCACCGGCTGGGCGATGGACTGGATCTCCCAGGCGGCCCCGACGAGGCGGTTGATGTGCGCCCAGAACTGCCGGTCGATGCCGAGGAGCTGGAAGGACTGCAGGTAGGGGTGCCAGCGGTGGTAGGCGTGCGTCGCCGACGGCGGCGTGTAGTTCATCATGTGGACCTTGTTGCCGGCCGGGCGGCGCGGGTCGAAGAGAGTGCCCTGGCCGAACTCCTGGAAGGCGAAGACCAGGCCCTTCGGGTCGCGGCCGTACCACTTGTCGTACACGGCCCGCTGGGCGCGGGAGAGCAGCTCGAACTCGGCGCGGCGGGGCTCGATGAGCTCCATCCAGCTGCGCGGGTAGCGGCCGCCCTTGCGGGTCGCGGCCCAGGCGTCGTACGACTTCGTGAACCCGCCGAACGGGGCGGTGATCGCGCCGACCGCGGCCTTCAGCTCCTCGGTCGGGTTGTAGTAGGACATTTCGTCGTAGTCGTACCAGAACTCGTTCGCCCAGCGGTCGCCGACCATGCCCTCGACCGGGGGGAGCTTGGGGCGCCGGCCGTGGGCGGCGGCGGGGACCGCCCCCACGAGGGTGACGGTGGCGGCGGCTCCGGCGACGCCGAGCGCGGTGCGCAGGACGGTCCTGCGGTCCGGGGAGTTGAGCGGCATGGTCGTTCTCCTTGGGAGGGGGCTGGGCGCGAAGTGCGACGGTGCGGTGAGGTGAACTCTTCCGTGGCGCGCTATCAGTGCTCTATACGCGCGAAACCGCAGCTCAGGGGCGATGCGTGGAGGAGCTTCCGGCGGCCCCGGCGGGCAGTTCCGCGGCGGCCCCGGCGGGCAGTTCCGCGGGGGCCCCGGCGGGCTCGTCGAGCGGGTTGCGGCGCAGGGCGGGCGAGAGCAGCGCCACGAGTGCGGTCAGGCCCATGGCGGCGCTCAGGCCGAGCACGGTACGGGTGGGCCCGAAGGCCTCCAGGGCGAAGCCGGTGGCCACGGGACCGGCCGCCATGGCGCCGGAACCGACCAGCATGGCGAGGGAGTTGGCCCTCCCCCGCATCCGGTCCGGGGCGACGCGGACGAGGAAGACCCCGCCGGCGACGTTGAAGACGCCGCCGACGTACCCACTGGCGGCGAACAGGGCGCCGAGGGCCGCCGGTTCGCGCAGGAACGCGACGGGCACCATCAGCGCGGTCCAGGCCAGCAGCCCGCCGAGGACGAGGGCGCGCAGCCGGAAGCGTCTGGTCCACCAGCCGCCGGAGAGGGCGCCGACCAGCCCGCCGGCCCCGCTGAGGGACAGCACGAGGCCGATCTCGAACTGCGAGCCGCGGTTCTCCTGGATGCCGGTCATCACGGCCAGGTTGAGGCCCTGGAAGAGGACGTTGGAGACGGCGACGGCGGCCATGACCGCCCGCAGGAAGCGCTGGCGCCACATCCAGGCCAGGCCCTCGCGCACCTCGGCGAGGAGGTCGGGACGGGGCCCGGTACGGGCGGTCTGGAGCTTGCCGCGGACGCCGAACAGCAGGGCGGTGGAGGCCAGTTGGCCGACCAGTGCGGCGAGGTACGGGAAGGCGCCCCCCAGGGCGACCAGGCCGCTGCCGAGCGGCTGGCCGGCGATGGCCGCGCCACGGGTGCGGGCCTCGTTGCCGGTGAGGGCGGCGGGCAGCTGCTCCGCGGGGACCACCGCCGGGACGGCGGCCCGCTCGGCGAGCTGGTGCAGCACCCCGAGGGTGCCCTCCACGAAGGCGGCGGCGAACAGGGCCCACAGCCAGACGTGTCCGCTGAGCAGCAGGGCGGCCACGGCGCCGGCGACGAACGCCTGGCCGAGGCCGGCGCCGAGCATGATCCGGCGGCGGTCCCACCGGTCGACGAGCGCCCCGCCGGGCAGCTGTACGAGCAGCTGCGGCAGCAGCAGGGCGGTGCCGACCAGGCCGGCGTCACCGGGCGAGCCCGTGACCCACAGCACGGTCAGCGGGTAGGCGACGGCCGTGGCCCGCCCGGCCAGCAGCGACAGCCCGGCCCCGCCCCACAGCAGCCCGAAGTCCCTGTTCCGCCGCAACGGCACCGCCCCGGCTGCGGTGTCGCCCGCCGGCTGCACCGCGGTCCCCTCGGCGGCCTCCCCCTCCCCGGCCGCGGCGGCGGGCACCACCTCGGCCGGGGCAGCGGCCGGGGTCGCCGCGGCGGGCTGCGCTTCGGGCACGGACGCGGGCTGCGGCGCGGGCCCCGCCGCGGGTCGGGGTTCCGCGTCGGACAGGAGCCACGGGAGGGCGGCCGGGTCCGTGGCGGCCTTCGGCGGCGGGGTCACCGGGCGGTCCGGCCGGGCCGGCCGGCGGCGTGCTCCAGGACCGCCATCGCGCTGTGCATCTTGTTCGTCGCCTGGGCGAAGGCGATGCTCCGCGGGCCGTCCAGGACCTCGGCCGTGACCTCCTCGCCGCGGTGCGCCGGCAGGTCGTGCATGAACACCGCCCGGGAGCCGCCGTCCCACAGCCGGGCCGTGACCTGGAACGGGGCGAAGACCTCCCGCCAGTCCGGGTCCGGCTTCGACGTGCCCGTCGTCTGCCAGCGGGTGGTGTACACGACGTCGTACTCCGCCGGCAGCGCGTCCATGTCGTGCCGCTCCCGCAGCACCGACCCGTACCGCTCGGCCTGGGCCTGCGCCCGGGCCGCCACCGGCGCCGGCAGGCCGTACCCGGGCGGGGTCCGCAGTTCCAGGTGCACGGAGGGGAACCGGGTCAGCGCCAGGGCCAGGGCCGCCGCGGTGTTGTTGCCCTCGCCGACGTACAGGATCCGCAGCCCCTCGATGCGGCTGAAGTGCCGCAGCAGGGTGGTGAGGTCGGTCAGGGCCTGCGTCGGGTGCTCCTCGGCGCTCATCGCGTTGACGACGGCCATCCGGTCCTGGGCGGCCCAGCCGCGCAGCTCCGCCTCCGGGCCGGCGGTGCGGGCGACGAGCACGTCCAGCATCCCGGAGAGCACCCGTCCGGTGTCCTCGGTGGTCTCGCCGGTGTTGAGCTGGAGGTCGCCGGGCCCGTAGGCGATGATCCGCGCGCCGAGCCGCAGCGCCCCCGAGGAGAAGGCGGTCCGGGTGCGGGTGGAGGTCTTGGCGAAGTAGATCCCGGCGACCAGGCCGTCCAGCGCGTCCGACCGGCCGGCGGTGCCGGCCGAGAACTCGGCGCCGCGGCGGACGATCCGGCGCAGCTCGGCGTCGGAGAGGTCGTCCATGGAGACGAGGTGGCGGGCGGTCCGCGGCCCGTCCTCGGTGCCGAGTGCGTCGAGCGGGTCGCGGGTGCCGAGTGCGTCGCGGGTGTCGAGCGGGTCGCGGGTGTCCAGTGCGTCGAGGGTGTCCATCGGTCAGCCCTTCCGGGGGTCTTCGAGTGCGGCGGCGGTCTGCGCGACGGTGTGGTGGCGCAGCGCGGTGGCGAGGTCGAGGGTGATTCCGTGCCGGCGGGCGGCGACCAGCAGCGGGGCCACGAGCAGCGAGTCGCCGCCGAGGTCGCGGAAGTCGTCGTGGACGCCGACCCGTTCGAGGCCGAGGACCTCGGACCAGACCTCGGCGAGCACCTTCTCCAGGTCGGTGCGCGGCCCGGTGTACGGCAGCGGGGTCGCGGTGGCCCCGCGAGAGGCGAGGGCGGCCTTGTCCCGCTTGCCGTTGCCGGTCAGCGGGAGCCGGTCGACGACGGTGACGGTGGCGGGGACGACCGCGGCGGGCAGGACGGCCCGCAGCCGGTCGCGCAGCTCCCGGACCGCCACGGCCCGTCCCTCGGCGGGCACCACCCAGGCGGTGAGCCGCTTGCCGCCGTCGGCGGCGTCCACGGCCGCGACGAGCGCCTCGCGGACGGCCGGGTCGGCGGCGAGGGCCGCCTCGGCCTCGCCGGGCTCCACGCGGTGGCCCCGGATCTTGACCTGCTCGTCGGCCCGGCCGGTGAATTCGAGGATGCCGCCGGGCAGCAGCCGGGCGAGGTCGCCGGTGCGGTAGATGCGGGTGCCGGGGAGCCCGTACGGGTCGGGGAGGAACGATTCGGCGGTGAGTGCGGGCTGCCCGGCGTAGCCGCGGGCGAGGCCTTCGCCGCCGAGCCAGACCTCGCCGGTGATCCCGTCGGGCACGGGCCGGAGCCGGTCGTCGAGGACGCGCAGCAGCACCCCGGGCAGGTTCGAGCCGAGCGGCACGAGCCTGCGCCCGGTCCGCGGGCGTACGTGCCCGAAGGTGGCGGCGACGGTGGCCTCGGTCGGCCCGTACTCGGCGCCCAGTTCCATGCGCCCGCCGGCCGCGGCGATCCGGGCGGCGACCCGGTCGGCCTGTGCGGTGGGGTAGGCGTCACCGGCGCAGACGGCGATGCCGGCGATCCCCCCGAGTTCGGAGTCGGTCAGCCCGTCCTCCAACAGCCGGAGGTGGCCGGGGGTCAGCCCGATGAAGGCGTACGGGGCGCCGGCCATCAGCAGCGGCCCGAACTCCTCCGGCTGCCAGTTCTGCGGCAGCAGGTGCACCGCCCGGCCGGTGGCCAGGGGGGCGTACAGGGCGGGCAGGCCCAGGTCGAAGCCGACCGAGGTGAACCAGGGGGCGCCGCCGGAGCGGCCCTCGACGTAGGCCCGTACGGCCCAGTCGAGGTAGTGGGCCAGCGAGCGGTGGCTGATCTCGACGCCCTTGGGGGTGCCGGTGGAGCCGGAGGTGTGCAGGACGTAGGCGAGCCGGTCGGGGTCGGGGGACGGCGGAGCGGGCCGGGGCGGCAGGGCCGGCGCGCCGTTACCGGCGCCGGCCGGATCCTCGTGGGAGACGTCCCCGACGGCCAGGACCCGCCCCCCGGGCAGGATGCCGGCGAACCGGCCGGCGTACGGGCCTTCCGTCACCGCGAGGTCGAAGCGGAGCAGGGCGAGGCGGGCGTCGGGGGTGCACGGGTCGACGGGCAGCTGGGCCGCGCCGGCCTTCCACACCCCGAGCAGGGCCGCGACGAGCTCGGGGCCGCGGTCGAGGAGGACGGCCACACGGGTCTCGGGTCCGGCACCCAGGGCGCGCAGCCGCCGGGCGATGCGGCCGGCCCGCGCGTCGAGTTCGGCGTACGAGACGCCGCCGGCGGGGGCGCCCGCGCCGGTCAGGGCGGTGGCCCACGGGGTGCGGGCGGCCTGCGCCTCGAAGGCGGCGAGGACGTCGACGGGGGTGTCGGGGTGCGGCAGGGCGGGCGCGGCGAGCCGGGCGCGCTCCTGGGAGGTGGGGAAGGCGCCGGTGGCGTCGCCGTCGGCGCCGGTGCGGGCCATGTCGGCGAGGACGGCCCGGTACAGGTCGGCGAGGCGCTCGGCACGGTCCCGGGACAGGGTGCGGGTGCGGGAGGCGAGGGACAGGTGCCCGCGGACGGGGGTGCCGACGACGAGCGGGAACTCGTTGGGGCTGTCGTCGCGGCTGGCCATGATGTCGATGAGCTCGGTGTCGACCTGGTGGAAGTCCAGGTAGTGGAAGAGCACGTCGATGAGGTGGCTCTCGCCGCCGGGCCGCCGCATGGCGGGCATCGGGTAGCGGCGGTGCGGCCACAGCTCGACCTCGCGGGCGAACACCTCCCGGGCGAGCTCGCCCCAGGTCGCGGCCCCCGTGCGGTACGGGAACGGCACCGAATTGAGGTACATGCCGGAGACGCGTTCGGCGCCGGCCTCCTCGGGGCGGGCGTCGGCGACCATGCCGCCGCGGAAGGCCCGGGCGCGGGTCAGCAGCGAGAGGACCTTGCTGTGGGCGGCGTGCAGCACGCTCTTGTACGGGACCTCGGCGGCGGAGGCGAGGGCGCGCAGGCCCGGTTCGACCTCGCCGAGGGCGATGTCGATGCGGTAGCGCTCGTCGGGGCCGTCCGGGTCGCCGGCCCAGCCGCTGGGGACGGTGAACTTCTCGTGGCCGTCGACGAGTCGGCGCCAGTGGTCGCGGTCCTCGGCGGAGGCCAGGGAGCGCAGCTCGCCGGCGATGAAGTCGGCGAAGCGGACGGCGGGCACCGGCGGGGCCGGGTCGGGCTCGCCGCCGGCCCGTAGGGCGCGGTAGGCGCGCAGCAGCTCCATCAGCTGGGAGTGGTAGCTCCAGCCCTCGATGACGGGATGGCACTCGGTGATGGACAGCCACCAGCTCTCGTCGTCGACGAGGTGGACGGCCATCCGCATCAGCGGGGCGGCGGTCAGGTCGAACAGTTCGGCGCGGTCCCGGTCGGCGAACGCCCACACGGCGTCCTCGCGCTCCGCGCGGGGCAGGTGGCGCAGGTCCTCGAAGAGGCAGGGCATGGAGACGGTGCCGACGGCGTGGACCAGCTGGAGGGGCTCGCTGTAGCCGGAGAGGGCGAAGGAGGTCCGCATCACCTCGTGGCGCTCCACGATGAGGTCGGCGGCCCGCCGGAACAGGGCGGGGTCGAAGGGGAGTTCGTCGCGGATCCGGAAGGAGGTGATGTTGTGGTAGCGGTTCTCGCCGCTGCGGCCGTGCATCTCGACGAGCATGCCGGCCTGGATCCGGGAGACCGGGTAGGCGTCGGTGACGTCGCCGGGCAGGGTGCGCCGGTCGTCGTCGCCGATCAGGGCGAAGGGGGCGACGGGGCCGTCGGCCCGCTCGGCGGAGCCGTCCCCCGCCTGGTCGGCGAGGGCGGTGCGCAGGCGGGCGACGGTGCGGTGTTCGAAGACGTCGCGGACGGTGGTCTCCCAGCCGGCCCCGCGCAGGGCGCCGACGAGGGAGACGGCGCGGATGGAGTCGCCGCCGAGGTCGAAGTAGTTGTCGTGGACGCCGACCTTCTCCAGGCCGAGGACCTCGGCCCAGACCGCGGCGATGGCGGCCTCGGCCGCGTCGCGGGCCGCGACGTGCTCGCCGACGGCGGTGGCCTCGCGGCCGGGGGCGGGCAGGGCGCGGCGGTCCAGCTTGCCGTTGGCGGTGAGCGGGAGGGCGGGCAGCCGCAGGTAGGCGGAGGGGATCAGGTAGGCGGGCAGGGCCGTGGCGAGGCGGTCCTTGAGGGCCGCCGGGGTGAGGTCCTGCTCGTCGGCGCCGGCGGCGGGGACGAGGTAGGCGACGAGCTGCTTGTCGCCGGGGCTGTCCTCGCGGACGAGGGCGACGGCCTCGGCGACGGCGGGGTGGTCGGTGAGGGCGGTCTCGATCTCGCCGGGCTCGATGCGGTAGCCGCGGAGTTTGACCTGGTGGTCGGTGCGGGCGACGAAGTCGAGGTTGCCGTCGGGCAGGACGCGGGCGATGTCGCCGGTGCGGTAGATGCGGGAGCCGGGGGCGCCGTACGGGTCGGGCAGGAAGCGCTCGGCGGTCAGATCGGGGCGGCCGGCGTAGCCGCGGGCCAGGCCGGTGCCGCCGATCCACACCTCGCCGGGGACGCCGACGGGCAGCGGGCGCAGCTGCTCGTCCAGGACGTACATGGTGGTGTTCGGGATGGCGCGGCCGATGGGGACGAGTTCGGTGGCGACGGGTCCGCGGGCGGCGCCGTCCGCGGGCAGGAAGTAGGCGGAGTTGCCGACGGTGATCTCGGTGGGCCCGTACTCGGCGGCGAGGCGGGTGCCGTCGGGGCCCGCGGCAGTGGCCCAGCGTTCGGCGAGGCGGTGGGTGAAGGAGTCGCCGGCGGCGATGACGAGCCCGGCGAGGCCGCGGATCTGCTCGGGGGTGAGCTGCCGGGAGAGCAGGTCGAGGTGGCCGGGGGTGAGCTTGACGAAGGCGTACGGGCCGCCTTCGGCGAGCAGGGCGCCCAGGTCGGCGGTGTCGAGGTCCTGCGGCAGCAGGTGCACCGCCTGGCCGGTCATGAGCGGGGCGTACAGGTCGGGGACGCCGAGGTCGAAGGCGACGGAGGAGAACAGCGGGGCGCCGCCGGTGCCGGCCGGGGCGTAGGCGCCGGCGGTCCAGGTCAGGTAGTTGGCGAGGCCGCGGTGGCCGATGAGGACGCCCTTGGGCCGGCCGGTGGAGCCGGAGGTGTAGATGACGTAGGCCAGCTGGTCGAGGTCGTACGCGGCGGGCAGCGGGGCCTCGGCGGCGGCGAGGGCGGCGCGCTCGGCCGGGTCGTCGACGAGGACGACACCGACGGGCGTGGCGTCGTTCGCGAACCGGCCGGCGTGCCGGGACGCGGTGACGACGAGGCGGGTGCCGGTGTCGCCGAGCATGTAGCGGATGCGCTCGTCGGGGTAGCCGGGGTCGATCGGCACGTACGCGGCCCCCGCGCGCCAGATGCCCAGCAGGGCGGCCACCAGTTCGGGGCCGCGGTCGAGGAGGACGCCGACGGTGTCGTCGGGGCGGGCGCCGAGCTCGACGAGGCGGCGGGCGAACCGGTCGGCGAGGCGGCCCAGTTCGGCGTAGGTGGTGGTGCCGCCGGGGTGCCGGACGGCGACCGCGTCGGGGGTGGCGGCGATCTGTGCGGCGATGGTCTCGACGACGCTCCGCGGGGTGCCGTGGACGGGGGCGCCGACCGGCTCGGCGGGGCCGTCGAGGAGCAGGGAGCGTTCGGCGGCGCCCAGGAAGTCCAGGGCGGACAGCGGGTCGCCGGGCCGCTCGGCGACGGCGGCGAGGAGGGCGGTGTAGTGGCCGGTGAACCGCTCGGCGGTGGCCGCGTCGAACAGGTCGGTGGCGTACTCCAGGCTGCCGTGCAGGGAGCCGTCGGCGCGTTCGGCCAGGTGCAGGGTGAGGTCGAAGCGGGCGATGCGGCCGGTGGCGGGGACCGGGCTCACGTCGAGGCCGGGCAGGTCGGGGGTGTCGGAGCCGTCGCCGGAGGCCAGGTCGAACATGACCTGGAAGAGGGGGGTGGTGGACAGGTCGCGGGCGGGCTCCAGCTCGTCGGCGATCCGGTCGAAGGGGGTGTCCTGGTGGTCGAAGGCGTCCAGGACGGTGGTGCGCACGCCGCGCAGCAGCTCCCGGAAGGCGGGGTCGCCCTGCCAGCGGCCGCGCAGCACGAGGCTGTTGTAGGCGTAGCCGGCCATCTGCCGCAGCTCGGGGCGGGTGCGGCCGGAGACGGCGGTGCCGACGGCGACGTCCCGTTTGCCGGTGTAGCGGCCCAGCAGGGCCTGGTAGGCGCCGAGCAGGACCATGAAGAGGGTGGCGCCCTCCTGTTCGGCGAGGGTGCGCAGGCCGGCGGCGGTGCCGGCGGGGACGTCGAACTCGGCGACGGCGCCGCCCCAGCCGCGGACGGCGGGCCGCGGACGGTCGGTGGGCAGGCCGAGCGGGCCGGTGCCGGCGAGCTGTCCGCGCCACCAGTCGAGGGCGGCGTCGGCGGCGGGGCCGCTCTGGCGGGCGTTCAACCAGGCGGCGTAGTCGGCGTACTGGACGGGCGGTTCGGGCAGGACGCCGTCGAGCGGGCCGGTGACGGCGCCGGCGGCCCGGTAGCAGGCGGCCAGGTCGGCGAGGAGCAGGGGCCGGGTCAGGGCGTCGCAGGCGATGTGGTGCATGACGACGACGAGCACGTGGTCGTCGGCGGCGAGGCGCAGCAGGCGTACGCGCAGCGGGGCCTCGGCGGCGAGGTCGAACACCTCGGCGGCGCGGTCGCGGGCGAAGTCGGCCGCGGCGGCGTCCCGTTCGGCGGCGGTGAGGCCGGCGGACGCGGTGACGGCGTAGTCGACGGGGCCGGGGGCGTCGATGACCTGGCGGGGCTCGGTCCCGTCGAGGAGGTAGCGGGTGCGCAGGACCTCGTGCCGGGCGGCGAGGGCGTCGAAGGAGCGGTGCAGGGCGTTCTCGTCGAGGGTGCCGCGCAGCCGGTACGCGAGCGGCAGCAGGTATTCCGGGCTGTCGGGGTCGAGCTGGTGGAGGAACCACAGCTGGCGCTGGCCGGCGGAGAGGGCGAGCGGCGCGGTGCGGTCGGCGCGCGGAATGGCGGTGCGGGGGGCGGTGCGGCCGCCGGTGCGGCCCGCGCGTCCGGCGAGCCGTCTGCGCAGCAGTTCCGCCCGCAGTTCGTCCTGCGTGGGTGCGGTGGGTGCGGTCACGGCTGGTACTCCCTGTGGGCGATGGCCAGTTCGGTGTGGTCGAGGGATTCGATCTCGGCGCGGACGGCGTCCTCGACCGCGGTGGCGAGCAGGGCGACGGTGGGGTTCTCGAAGACGGCGCGCAGCGGCATCTCCACGTCGAACTCCTCCTGGATCCGGGCGATGACGCGGGCGGCGAGGACGGAGTTGCCGCCGATCCGGAAGAAGCCCTGGTGGGCTCCGATGCGCCGGCCGGCGCCCGAACCGGTCGGGGCGCCCGGGCCGTCCGGGGCGCCCGGGCCGTCCGGCCGTTCGCCGGCGAGGACCTCGGCCCAGATGTCGGCGACGATCTCCTCGACCGGTCCCTCGGGCGCGGTGTACGGCTCGTCGGCGAGGGCCGAGGCCAGGTCGGGGGCGGGCAGGGCCCGTACGTCGACCTTGTTGTGGCGGGTGAGCGGGATCGCGGGGACGGGGACGAGCAGGGCGGGGACCATGTAGTCCGGGAGCCTGCGGGCGCAGTGGTCGAGGAGTTCGGCGTCGCCGGGGACGCGGCCCTCGCGCGGGACCCAGTAGGCGATCAGGGCGGCGGTGGGGCCGGTGCCGTGCACGACGACGGCGCAGTGGGCGACGTCGGGGTGCTCGGCGAGGACGCCCTGCACCTCGCCGGTCTCCACGCGGCGGCCGCGGATCTTGGCCTGGCCGTCGGCGCGGCCGGCGAACTCCAGGGTGCCGTCGGGCAGCATCCGGGCGCGGTCGCCGGTGCGGTAGAGGCGGGCGCCGGGGGCACCGTAGGGGTCGGGGACGAAGGCGGCTGCGGTCAGGTCGGGGCGGCCGTGGTAGCCGCGGGCCAGGCAGGCGCCGCCGACGCAGAGTTCGCCGGTGACCCCGTACGGGACGGGCTGGAGGTGGGCGTCGAGGACCCGGGCGGTGATGTGCGGGTAGGCGCGGCCGACGGGGACGGTGGCGGCGGTGTCGTGCGCGTCCCAGCGGGTGGCGGCGATGGTGGTCTCGGTGAGCCCGTACTCGTTGACGAACCGCAGCAGCCGGCGGGACAGCTCCCGGGCCAGGGCGGGCGGGCAGGGCTCGCCGCCGGTCTGGCCGACGAGGGGCCGTCGTCCGAGCCCCGCGTCGATGAGCATCTGCCAGTGCGGCGGGGCGGCCTGGAGGTGGCTGACCCCGTGCTCCTCGATCAGCCGCAGCTGGGCGGCGTGGTCGGTGAGGTCGCGTTCCCGGGCCAGGACCACGCGGCCGCCGGCGGTCAGCGGCATCAGCAGCTCGGTCCAGGAGATGTCGAAGGTGGGCTGGGCCAGGGCCAGCCAGGCGTCGTCGGGGCCCTGCCCGAAGTCGAGGTGGGCCTGCGAGGCGCGGAGCATGGCCAGCAGGGTGCGGTGCTCGACGGCGACGCCCTTGGGCCGGCCGGTGGAGCCGGAGGTGTACATGACGTACGCGAGCCGGTCCGGGTCGGCGGGTGCCTGCGGCGGTGTCGTGGCCCAGGTGCCGGTACCGGCGGCCGGGGCGGCGCCGGGGGCCGCGCCAGGCACCGGGGCGCGGTCGGCGGCGGCGAGCCGCTCGTCGGTGTCGAGCGCCAGCCAGGGGCCGTGGTACCGGCCCCGCAGTCGGGTCGCGCCGGCCAGGTCGGAGACGAGCACGACGGTGCCGGAGTCCTCCAGGACGTGGGCGAGGCGGTCGTCGGGGGCGGTCGGGTCGAGCGGCACGTACGCGGCACCGGCCTTCCAGGTGCCGAGGCAGGCGGCGATCAGGTCGGGGGTGCGGCCGAGCATGACGGCGACGGCGGTCTCGGGGCCGGCGCCGAGCTCGCGCAGCCGCAGAGCGACGGCCTCGGCACGGCGCTCCAGGCGGGCGTAGGTCCAGCTGTCGCCGCCGCAGACGACGGCGGTGTCGTGCGGGTTGGCCCGGGCGACGCCGGCGATCACGGTGTGGACGGCCGCGTCGGCGGGACCGTCGGCGGGTCCGTCGGCCGGGCCGCAGCCGCCCGCGGCCGGGGCGCCGGCCCGGCCCGCGCCCGGTTCGGGGGCGCCCGGACCGAGTGCGAGCAGTTCGGCGCGCAGTTCCTCGGGGAGCATCTCGGCCCGGTCGAGGCGGGTCGCGGGGGCGTCGGTGAAGGCCCGCAGGAGCCGTACCCAGTGCGTGGCGAACCGCTCGACGGTGGCCGCGTCGAAGAGGGAGGTGGCGTATTCGACGAGGCCGAGGAGGGATCCGTCGGGCTGCCGCTGGACGACGAAGGTGAGGTCGGTGCGGGCGGCCCGCCAGGCCCCGCGGAAGGCGTCGATGTCGGAGCCGGTGGTGGCGGTGCCGGTCCGGCCCTCCTCGTGCAGGTCGAACATGACCTGGTAGAGGGGGGTGCGGGCGGGGTCGCGGGCGTCGTCGAGCGCGGCGACGAGCCGGTCGAACGGCAGGTCCTGGTGGGCGAAGGCGGTCCGGGCGGTGTCCCGGACCCGGACCAGCGCGTCGGTGAACGGGGCGTCGGCGGGGGCGTCGCAGCGCATCACGAGGGTGTTGAGGAAGAAGCCGACGACGTCGGCGGACTCGGGCCGGTCGCGGCCGGCGACGGGCACGCCGACGGGCACGTCCCACTGTCCGGTGAGGCGGGCGACGAGGGCCGCGAACACGGTGAGCAGGGTCTGCTGGAGGGTGGCGCCGTGGGTGCGGCCCAGCGCGGCGGCCCGCTCGGTGAGCTCGGCGGGCACGGTGAATACGTGGGCGGCGCCGGCGGCGTCGCGGACGGCGGGCCGGGGCCGGTCGGCGGGCAGGTCCACGGGGAGGATGCCGTCGAGGGCCTGCTTCCAGTGGGCCAGCTCCTCCTGCGCGGCGGGGCCGGCGAGGCGGCGCCGCTGGTGGACGGCGTGGTCGGCGTACTGCACGGGCAGCGGCGGGAGTGCGGCGGCGGTGCCGTGGTGGGCGGCCTCGGCCAGGGCGAGCAGATCGCGTTCGAGGACCACGGAGGACCAGCCGTCGCAGGCGATGTGGTGGACGGAGAGCACCAGGCTCAGGTCGGGCCGGGGCTCCGGGCCGCGGACGGCGAGCGCCCGCCAGACGGGCCCGTGCTCCAGGTCGAAGGGGCGGGCGAACTCCTCCTGGACCAGGGCGTTCAGGGCTGCCGGGGTGGCTGCCCGCGCGGTGCGCAGCTCCACGTGGGGTGCGGCGTCGGCGATCTGGGTGGGTTCCGTGCCGCGCAGGACGTAGCGGGTGCGCAGGATCTCGTGGCGCTCGGCGAGCGCGGTGAGCGCGGCGGTGAGGGTGCGGTCGGTGTAGGTGGCGGGCAGGGTGAGGAAGACGGGCGCGTTCCATTCGGCGCTGCCGGGCCGCATCCGGTCCATCAGCCACATGCCCTGCTGGCCGGGTGACAGGGGCAGTCCCTCGGGGGTGCGCTCCACCGGCCGTACGGGCTCGTCGGCGCCGGCGCCGGTGGTGGCCGCGGCGGCCGGGACCGGGGAGGCGGCCGGGTCACCGGCGGCCAGGGCGGGGGCGTCGGCGAGCAGCGCGGCCTGTGCCTCCACGGTGGTCGCGGTGAACAGGGAGCGCAGGGCGACGCGGGTGCCGGCGGCGGCCGAGAGGGCCTCGGCGAGCTGGCTGAGCATCAGGGAGGCCCCGCCGAGCTGGAAGAAGTCGTTGGTGGCGCCGATCCGCTCGGCGGGGATGGCCAGGATCTGCGCCCAGCTCTCGGCGACGACCCGCTCGGCCGCGGTGCGTACGGGCACGTGGGCGCCCTCGGCGGCGGACGCGGCGGCGGCCGGCTCGGGCAGCGCACTGCGGTCGATCTTGCCGTTGGCGGTGAGCGGGAACGCGGCGACGGGCACGTACAGGGAGGGCACGAGCGGGTCGGGCAGGGAGCGGCGCAGGAAGGTCCGCAGTTCGTCGGGGCGCAGGTGCTCGCCGCGGGACTGCACCCAGGCGACGAGCCGGTGCCCGCCGGAGCCGTCGGGGACGGCGGCGGCGACCGCGGCCCGCACCCAGGGGTGGCCGGCCAGCGCGGCCTCGACCTCGCCGGTCTCGATGCGGACGCCGTTGACCTTGACCTGCTGGTCGAGGCGGCCGAGGTACTCCAGGGTGCCGTCGGCCAGCCAGCGGACCCGGTCGCCGGTGCGGTAGAGCCGGTCGCCGGGGGCGCCGTACGGGTCGGGCACGAAGCGCTCGGCCGTCTGACCGGGGCGGCCGTGGTAGCCGAGGGCGAGTCCGACGCCGCCGGCGTGGAGTTCGCCGGGGACGCCGACGGGCACGGGCCGGCCGGCCGGGTCGAGGACGAGGGCGCGCATGTGGGCGATGGGCCGGCCGATGGGGACGGCGCCGGTCTCCTGGGCCGGGTCCCAGCGGTGCTCGGTGATGTCGACGGAGGCCTCGGTGGGGCCGTACGTGTTCCATATCTCGGCCCGCGGGGCGCGCTCGGCCAGGGCCCGGCACAGCTCGGCGTGGAGCGGCTCGCCGGCGCTGAAGATCAGCCGGAGGCTGGTGGCGTCCTCCCAGCCGGATTGCTCGACCAGCCGGCGGTGGACGGAGGGGACGCCCTGCAGGACGGTGACGCCGTGGTCGGCGACGGCGCGCAGCAGGGCGGCCGGGTCGCGCTCGGCGTCCTGCGGGGCGAGGGCGACGGCGCCGCCGCTGGTCAGCGGGGCGAACACTTCGAGTCCGGCGGCGTCGAAGCCGATGGTGGTCTTGAGCAGGAACCGGTCGGCGGGGCCCAGCTTGTGGCGGTGGGCCAGCCAGCGGACGCGGTTGGCGATGCCGGCGTGCGGGACGAGGACGCCCTTGGGGCGGCCGGTGGAGCCCGAGGTGTGCAGGAGGTACGCGGGGCGGGCGGGGTCGACGGCGGCGAGGCCGGCGCCGCCCTCCCCCGCGGGCACGACGTCGGGTACGTCGGCGATGGCGGCGACGTCCACGACGGTCGTGCCGGCCGGGAGCCGGCCGGCGGTGGAGGCGGCCGCGAGGACGACGGCCGCGCCGGAGTCCTCCAGGACCAGGGCGAGGCGGGCCTGCGGGTACGCGGGGTCGAGGGGGACGTACGCGCCGCCGGCGAACCAGACGCCGAGGAGGGCGGCGACCAGCTCGGGGCCGCGCGGCAGGCAGACGCCGACGAAGTCGCCGGGCGCCACGCCGCGGGCGCGCAGGGCGGCGGCGTAGCGGCCGGCGAGCTCCTCCAGGGCGGCGTACGTGAGGACGGAGCCGTCGGCGCCCAGGACGGCGGGGGCCCCGGGGGTACGGGCGGCCTGGGCCCGGAACAGCCGGGGCAGCAGGAGACGGCCGGGGGCGGATCCCGACGGTGCGCGGTCGTTCACGGTTCTCTCCTTCATCGGGATCCGGCGGCTCCGGTGGGTGCGGCCCGGTGCGCCTGTCGTGGGATGGCGGGTGCGGGGGGGGTCAGGCGTGGGGGGCGGTGCCGGCGGCGGCCATGCGGCGGCGCAGGCTCGCGGGGCGCAGGTCGGTCCACAGCTCGGTGATCCGCGCGAGGCACTCCTCGCGGGTGCCCTCGGTGCCCTCCGCGCGCCAGCCGGCGGGCAGTTCGCGGTCTGCCCACCAGAGGGAGTACTGCTCCTCGTCGTTGAGCACGATCCGGTGGACGGTGGTGTCGGCGGCGTCGCCGGCGGCGGTGTCGTGCTGCTGTTCGCTCATCGCTGTTCCCTTCGCGTGGTCAGGTGCCGCCCATCCTTGGAGAGGGCCCTATCGACGCCCTATCGGGCGCATATACGCCCCCGGACACGGGGCGGGCCCCCGACGCGGTCGGCGTCGGGGGCCCGTGGAGTGCCATGTGGTGCGGCGCGCGGACGCGCGTGCTGCGTGGTGCCCGGGGGTGGTGGGTCAGGCAGCGTCGGCGGGGTCAGGCAGCGTCGGTGGGGTCAGGCAGCGTTGTTGTTCAGGTTCTCGTTGTTGCCGTTGATGTTGTTGAGGTTGTTGTTGGTGCCGTTGTTGTTGAGGTTGGCCTCCACGTCGTTGTCGAGGATCCAGTTGACGTTGGCGGCAGCGTTGTTGATGTTGTTGTTCGTGGTGTTGGCCATGCTGTTCTTCTCCTCTTTCCCTGGGGGCTGACCGGTCCGGGAACCGAGCTGCACACGGGTCGTGTGCGGTCGGCGGACCGATTCGTAGCGGCGCAGTGCGGCGGCGATGCCGTCCGCTCCCGCGTCCACTTCCTCGTCGAGGCAGAGGGCGAGTGCCACCCCGTCCTCGATGGCCTGGTTGGCTCCCTGCCCGTGGTGCGGGAGCATCGGGTGGGCGGCGTCGCCCAGCAGGGTCACGCGGCGCGTGCTCCACCGCTCCAGCGGCGCCCTGTCGTACAGGGCCCAGCGGCGGACCTCGCCCGCGGCCGCCACGACCTCGCGGACCTGGGGCGCCCAGCCGGCCAGGACGGAGTCCAGGTCGGACCGGTCCGTCGCACTGGTCCACGACTCGGCGTCGCCCTCGGCGGCGGGCACCACCACCACGTAGGTGAACTGCCGTCCGCCGGAGACCGGGTAGCACAGCACCCGGGCCGCGGGGCCCGCGAACATGTACATCCGGGCGGGGTCCAGTCCGGGCACGTCGGCGGCATCCACCAGGCCGCGCAGGGCGCTGTTGCCGGAGTACACCGGCGCGTCCTCGCCGGCGACCGCGCGGCGCACCGCCGAGTGCACCCCGTCGGCGCCGATCAGCACGTCGGCCTCGGCCGTGGTGCCGTCCGCGAACTCCAGCCGCACCCCGTCCGGGCCCTCCCGGAAGCCGGTGAGCTCCTTCCCGGTGTGCACCCGGGCGGCGGGCAGCAGCCCGGCCAGCATCCGGTGCAGGTCCCCGCGGTGGACGGTGAGGTAGGGGGCGCGGAACTGCCGCTCCCACACCTCCCCCATCTCCTGTACGGCGACCTGCGCACCGTTGTGGAAGGCGCGGACTTCGAGGGCGTCGGGGCGGACCGCCGCCTCGGCCAGACGGGGGCCGAGACCGAGGCGGCGGAGCAGGCGGGTGCCGTTGGGGCCGAGGTGCATGCCCACGCCCTGTTCGCGCAGGGCCTGGCCCCGCTCGTACACGTGGACGTCCACGCCCCGGGCGTGCAGGGCGGCCGCGGCGGTCAGACCGCCCAGGCCGCCGCCGACGACGGCTGCGGTGATGCTCATCGGTGGTCCCCGGCGTTCTCGAAGGAGTCGTACGGATCGGAGGAGTCGAAGGACTCGAAGGCGTCGAAGTCTTCGAAGGTGTCGGGGGAACCGAAGGCGGCGCCCCCGGCCCCGGCGCCGAGTGCGAGCAGCGCCGCGAGCTCCTCCTGCCCCGCCAGCTCGACGTCGGCGACGGGCGTGTCGGGCGCGGCGACCGCGGCCGCCAGCATCCGCTCCCAGCCGTCGGCGAACCGCTCGACCGTGGCCCGGTCCAGCACGTCCGCGTCGTAACTGAAGACGGCGGTGATCCCGTCCGGGGTCTGCTCGATCCGCAGCAGCAGGTCCAGCTGCCCCTCCTGCTGCGGTACGTCGATCAGCGCGATGTCCAGTCCGGCGTACGGGACGGACGGCCCCTCGGCGGCGCCCGGCGGAACGTTCGGCACCGGCGGCTCCATCCGGTCCATCTGGACCAGGAACAGCGCGGTCCGGAAGACCGTCGCCCGGGGGAAGGCCAGTGCGCACGGGTAGCGCACGTTGACCATGCCGTGCATGACCCGCTCGCCGGCCTGCACGGCCGCGCTGCGGAAGGTCGACTCCGGCGTGAAGTCCGCGCGGACCGGCATGGTGTTGAGGAAGCAGCCGATCACGTCCCGCAGCGCCCGGCCCATCCGGCTGGTGGCGGGCACGCCGAGGACGAAGGCGTCCTGGCCGGTCCAGCGGTGGGTCAGGGCCTGGAAGACCGACAGGAGGTACGCGAACGGCGTGACCCCCGCCGCCCCGGCCGCCGCACCGAGACCGTCCGCGGTGTCCCGCGGGAGCTGTCGTACGACGGTTCCGCCCCGGTAGGAGCGGACGGCGGGCCGGGGACGGTCCAGGGGGAGCTCGGCGGCGGGGGCCCCGCCCACCGACTCCTGCCAGCGGGCGGCCGCCCGCTGCCCCGCCCCGGAGGCGGTGTGGCGGAGTTCCTCGGCCGCGTGGCCGGCGTAGGCGTCCGGGGCGACGGGCCGCCAGCCGGGTTCGGCGCCGGCGGCGAGGGCCTCGTAGGCGTCGAGGACGTCGCGCACCAGCAACCAGCGGGAGGTGAAGTCGCTGACGATGTGGTGGGCGGAGGTGACCAGCGCCCAGTCCTCGTCGGTGCGGCGCAGCAGCACCACCCGGAAGGCCCCGGACTCCAACCGGAACGGGCGGGCCCCGGCCTCCTCGGCGGCCGCGTACAGGACGGCCTCGTCCGCGCCGGCCAGGTCCCGGAACTCCATCCGGACCAGCGGCTCGCCGGAGACGGTGCGGCGGGCCCCGGCGGCGGTCCCGGTGAACACCGAGCGCAGCAGCTCCTGGCGGGCGCCGACCGCGGTGACGGCGTCGGCCATCGCGGCGGGGTCGACGCGGCCGCGCAGCCGCAGCGGCATGACGATGTTGTAGGCGGAGGCCTCGGGGGCGACCTGGTAGGCCGTCCACATGGACTGCTGGATCGCGGTCAGGGGCAGTGCCCTGACCTCGGCGGCGGTGCTCATCCGCAGCCTCCCGCGTGGCTCATGTCGGTGGTCCGGCCGGCGCCGACCACGGCGAGCCCGGACTCGGCGGGCCCGGACTCGGCGGGCCCGGACTCGGCGGGCTGCCCGGCGGACTGCCCGGCGGGGGCGGTCGGCAGCCCGCCGTCCGCGAAGGAGGCGGCGAACTCGGCGACCCGGTCCAGGCCCCAGTAGGGCTCGCTGCCGTGGATGAAGTACGGCACCCCGAAGACCCCGTCGCGGTGCACGTCCAGCAGGGCGCGCACCCCGCGCTCGCGCAGCCCGGGGCGGTCGGCCGCGGCGGCCGCGACGCCGGCGTCGAGGCCGATCTCGGCGGCCAGTTCGGCCACGGTGGCCGGGTCGCAGATGTCGCGGCCTTCCAGCCAGCGGGCCCGGCCCGCGCGGGCCACCCACTGCCGGCCGAGCCCCGCGTCCGCGGCGAGGAACCAGGTCAGGTGGGCCGGCTCCCACCACGGGGAGCGGTCGGTCGGCCAGGTCAGCGTCAGGCCGCGGTCGGCGGCCAGGCGGCGGACGTCGCGCAGGATGTAGAACTGCTTCGCGCGGGTCATCGGGGTGTACGGGAACTGCCCGCCGGCCTCGGCGAGCAGCCGGGCGCTGGTCTCGTCGGGCTCCCAGAAGGGGCGCCACTCCAGGCGGTCGAGGAGCTCGGGGTGATCGCGTTCCAGGTCGCCGAGGGCGAAGAAGTTGTAGGGGCTGCGCAGGTTGAAGTAGAACCTCGGCGGTTTGGCGGCACGGCCGGCCATGACTCTCTCTCCTTGGTGACGGACCGACGGCTTCGGCCGGCGGGTCGGTCGGCGGGGTCAGACGACCAGGCCGCCGTCGATGGCGAAGACCTGCCCGGTGATGTACGCGGCGCGGTCGGAGGCGAGGAAGGACACCAGCTCGGCGACCTCGTGGGCCTCGCCGAAGCGGCCCAGCGGGATGCGGGCGGTCATCTCCTTGGCGTGCTTCTCGGACAGGCCGCCGACCATGTCGGTGGCGATGAACCCGGGGGCCACGGCGTTGGCGCGCAGTCCGCTGCGGCCGGCCTCCTTGGCGAGGGCCTTGGTGAAGCCGATGATCCCGGCCTTGGTCGCGGAGTAGTTGCTCTGGGTGGCGTGGCCGGCCGCGGCGACCGACGACAGGGTGATGATCACGCCCTTGCGGCGCTTCATCATCGGGAAGGCCAGGGCCTTCGCGAAGTTGAAGGTGCCGTCGAGGTTGGTGCGGACCACCGCGTCCCAGTCCTCGTCCCGCATCATCGCCAGGTGGCCGTCGCGGACGATCCCGGCGGCGGTGACCAGGACGTCGACCGGGCCGAGGGTGGACTCGGCCTCCGCGGTGAAGGCCCGCACCCGGTCCCGGTCGGTGACGTCGACCCGGCGGGCCAGCACCCGCGCCCCGCGCTCCTCGGCCGCCTTCGCGGCCAGGGCCGCGGCCTCCTCGTCGGACTGGTAGCAGAAGGCCACGTCGTGGCCGTCGCGCGCCAGGGTTTCCACCACGGCCCGGCCGATGCCGCGGGAGCCGCCGGTGACGAGGGCTACCGGCCTCGGTGTCTCGGACATGGGAGATGCCTCTCTGTCTGCTGTGGTCGGGAAGGGTGTCGTCCGGTCATCGGGCCGCCGGGGCGGGCGACGCCGGTTGCCGCGCCGCACGTACGTACGTACCGGCGGGCGGGCTGGCTGGCTGGCTGGCTCAGCCGAGCCGCAGCAGCGTGGCGCCGACCGTGCCGTCCCGGTCCAGGGCGGTGACCAGCGCGAGCCGGTCCACCAGGGCGGCCCGTGCCCCGCCCGCGGCCAGGACCGCGGCCAGCTGGAAGGCGGCCGAGGCGGCGGTCGCGTCACCGACGCGGGGGCGTACGGCGATCCGCTCGCCCGGGATCCCGTCCAGCGCCGACTCCTCCTGCTTGCCGAGCAGCCCGGGCGGGGTGCCCGGCGCGACGACGGCGACGTCCTCGGGGGCGGCCTGCGCGTCGGCGAGGACGTCGGCGATGCAGCGGGCCAGCGCGGCTCCGGCCCGACCGGTCTCGGGGAAGGCCCGGAAGCGGGAGCCGAGGACGGTGGCGAGCACCGGGCGGCCGCCGTCGCGGGCGGCCCGCGCGCTCTCCAGCAGGAACAGCGCGGCCCCCTCGCCGAGCGGGCCGGGGGCGGCCCCGCCGTGGTCGGCGACGTGCTCCAGGCGGGCCCGCTGGACGGAGAACTCCTCGGCCGCGCCGGCCAGCAGGGCGGTGGCGTGGCCGCCGCGCAGCAGCCGGGCGGCGTAGTTCAGGGCGAGCAGCCCGGTGGCGGAGCCGCCGGAGACGGTGACGTTGGGGCCCTTGAGGGTGTGCCGGATGGCGCTCTGCCCGGTCGGGCAGTTCATCACGGTGTTGGGGAAGCGGGCCGGGTCGACCAGGTAGGGCTTCTCCCCGGTCAGCGCGTCCCGGGTGAAGTCCATGATGGACTGGACGCTGCCGGAGGTGCCGAGCACCAGTCCGGTCTTCTCCGGGTCGGCGGCCAGGCCCCGGCCGAAGTCCGCCAGGAGCTCGCCGACGGTGATGACGGCGATCCCGGTGGCCCGGTCCATGGAGCGGGTGCCCTTGCGGCCGAGGACGGTCTTGACGTCGAAGTCCGGGATCAGGCCGGCCTGCCCGTACGGGACCGGCCAGCGCCCGGCGTCCACCGGGGCGACGGCGGCGGCCCCGCCGAGGATCCCCTCGGCGAACGGCTGCCGGCCCAGCCCGTACGGGGAGGACACCGCCCAGCCCGAGACGACGAGCTGCTGCGCGGGGTCGTCCGCCCGTGTGCTCATGCGGCTGCGCTCCTCTCTTCTTCCCAGCGGCCGAGGACGAGTACGGCGTTGTTGCCGCCGAAGGCGAGTCCGTTGTTCTGCACGACCTTGAGGTCGGCCTCCACCGCCTCGTTGGGCACGCAGTCCACGCCGCATTCGGGGTCGGTGGTGCGGTGGTTGATGGTCGGCGGGATGAAGCCCTCCCGCAGGGCGAGGGCACAGGCCGCCGAGGCCAGGGCGCTGGCGGCGCCCATGGTGTGGCCGATCATCGACTTGATGGAGACGGTCCGCGGCAGGTCCTCGCCGAACACCTGGCGGATCGCGCCGACCTCGGTGACGTCGTTGGCCCTGGTGCCGGTGCCGTGCGCGGAGATGAAGTCCACGTCGGCGGGGGTGATCCCGGCGTTGGTGTGCGCGGCCGCGATGCAGCGGGCGATGGAGTCCCGGTCGGGTGCGACGGGGTGGCTGGCGTCGCAGGACAGTCCGTACCCGAGCACCTCGGCGTAGATGCGGGCCCCGCGGGCCAGCGCGGACTCCAGGGACTCCATGAGGAGGATCCCGGCGCCCTCGCCGGTCAGGATGCCCTGCCGGTCGGCGTCGAAGGGCCGGCACACGTCGGGGGCGATGGTGCCGAGCCGGTAGAAGCCGGTGAAGGTCTTGCGGCACAGGGCGTCGGCGCCGCCGCACAGGGCCATCTCGACGTCCCCGGAGCTGATGGCGTCGTAGCCGTAGCCGACCGCGTAGTTCCCGGCGGCGCAGGCGGTGGGGACGGTGACCGTCTCCACGTCCTCCAGGCCGAGTTCGCGGACGATGCCGGCGGAGAGCCGGCCCGGCCAGACGCGGCGGGCGACGACCGGATCGAGGACGTCCTCGCCCTCGGCGACCTGGAGCCCGGTGAGGTGGTCGAGGTCGCGGGACTCGCCGTCGGTGGTGCCGACCGACACCAGGGTGCGCCTGGCCCGGACGTCCGCCTCGGCGAGGCCCGCGTCGGCCACCGCCATCCGCGCTCCTGCGACCGCGAACTGGGCGGCCCGGCCGAGCTCGTCGGCGGGCAGTTCGCACAGCCAGGCCGCCGGCTCGAAGTCGGTGATCTCGCAGGCGTTGGAGTGCGCGAACCCGGTGGTGTCGAAGGCCCCGATGGGCTTCGCCCCGCTGCGTCCGGCCCGCAGGCTCTGCGCGAAGGCGTCGACTCCGGTACCGATACTCGTCACGACACCGAGCCCGGTGATCACCACCCGGTGCCGGGCAGCGCCCGGCTGCCCCGTCGCGGCCGTCCGGTCGCTCACTTGCTCTCGGCCTCCGCGATCACGGCGTACACGCCGGCGAGGTTGACCATGCGGCTGAGCTCGGCCTGCTCCAGGGAGAGGCCGAAGACCCGCTCCAGCGAGGCCAGGATCTCGATGGTGCGCAGGGAGTCGGCGTCGTGCTCCTCCTTGAACAGGCTGGTCTCGGTCACCTCGTCGAGGTCGAGTTCGAGGATGTCGCAGACGATTTCCTTGATCTGCTCCTTGCGCCCGGCGTCCAGGACGTGGATCTGGGTGGTCATCTGATTCCTCCGGTGACGGTCGGTCGGTGGCGTGGAACGGGAATGCGGTGCGTGGGGTGGGTGCGTGGGGGGAAGTGCGGTGAGTCGATGGTGGGCGGGCCCGCTATCCGTGGGCTATATCCACCAGGGCCGGGGCGGCGCCCGGCGCGAGGGGCTCCTTCCACAGGTGCGACACCTCGCCGAAGTGGCGGTACACCCAGGCGTCGTCGTAGATCGTCTCCAGGTAGCGGTCGCCGCCGTCGGGCAGGACCAGCACCACGTTGGAGCCGGGCACGATGTCCGGGGCGATCCGCTCCAGGGCGGCGACCACCGCTCCGGAGGAGCCGCCCGCGAGCACGGCCTCGCGGCGGACGAGCTGCCGGCAGCCCACGACACAGTCGAGGTCGCCGACGTGGATGACCCGGTCGACGTCCGCGGGCCGCAGCAGGCGGGGGACGACGGAGGCGCCGTGCCCCGGGATGAGCCGGGTGCGGCGCTCGGGCGGGGCGAAGAGCACGCTGCCGAGGGCGTCGACCGCGTTGACGGTGGTGTTCATGCCGCTCTGGCGGATGTACTCGGCGCAGCCGCCCAGCGTTCCGCTGGTGCCGGCCGCGACGACGAGCTGGTCGACGCGGTGGTCGAGGGCCTCGGCGATCTCCCGCATCGTGGTCTGGTGCGCGAGGGGGTTGAGCGGGTTCGCGTACTGGTCGGGCCAGTACGCGCCGGGGGTCGCGGCGACGAGGTCGGCGACCCGGCGCAGCCGGGCGGGCAGCAGCTCGCCGGTGGCCGGGTCCGGGTCGGTGACGATCTCCACCTCGGCCCCGTAGGCCCGCAGGATCGCGACGTTCTGGCGGGTCGTCCGGGAGTCCACCACGCAGATGAGGCGCAGCCCGAAGTAGGCGCAGATCTGGGCGAGGCCGATCGCGAGGTTTCCGGAACTCGACTCGATGACGGTGGACCTGCCGGGGACCAGGTCCCCTGATCTTATCCGCGCGAGCACCATCGAGAGGGCCGAGCGGTCTTTGATGCTTCCTCCGGGATTGAACCGCTCCACCTTGGCGAACACCCGCGAGCCGAGGCCTGGCAGCAGTCGCGCCAGTTCGATGAGCGGAGTTCCTCCCACGGTCGAGAGGATTCCCTTCGTCCCTTCGTCGTACGGCATGTGAGGCAGCCATCCTCTGCTGGGAGTTTCGGGGCGGTGAGGTACGACAACGCCATCGAGATTCGGCCGATCCGCTATACGACCGCCATACGGAGGCTTATAGGTGGCGCATAGCAGAAGGCCGGAATCTTTCGTCACCGCACCGCGGAACTCCCATCAGACGGAAGAGAGAGTCCTCCCTATGACCGGCACCGACGCGCGCATCAAGAAAGTCGTCATCCTCGGCGGCGGTACCGCCGGCTGGATGACCGCGGCCTATCTCGGCAAGGCCTTGCAGGGCACCACGGAAATCACGGTGCTGGAGGCGCCGGCGATCGGCCGGATCGGCGTGGGCGAGGCGACCGTCCCGAATCTGCACCGCGTGCTGTTCGACTACCTCGGCATCGCCGAGGAGGACTGGATGCGGGAGTGCAACGCCAGCTTCAAGATGGCGGTCCGGTTCGTGAACTGGAGAACCGGCGGCAAGGGCGAGCCGGAGGCGCGCACCCTGGACAGCGGCGGGCCGGACCACTTCTACCACCCCTTCGGCATCCTCCCCGACCACGACAACACGCCCATGTCGCACTACTGGGCCAAGCGCAAGCTGGAGGGGCAGACGGAGGAGCCGTTCGACTACGCCTGCTTCCGCGAGCCCCCCGTCATGGACGCGAAGAAGTCGCCGCGCTGGCTGGACGGCACCGCCTCCACCCGGTACGCCTGGCACTTCGACGCGGCCCTGGTCGCCGACTTCCTGCGCCGGTTCGCCACCGAGAAGCAGGGCGTCGTCCACGTGCAGGACGAGATGACGCACGCGGAGCAGGACGGGCGAGGCTTCGTCACGGCCCTGCACACCAAGTCCGGCCGGGTCCTGGACGCCGACCTGTTCGTCGACTGCTCCGGCTTCCGCGGCCTGCTCATCAACCAGGCCCTCGGCGAGCCGTTCATCGACATGAGCGACCACCTGCTGTGCGACAGCGCGGTGGCCACGGCCGTCCCGCACGACGACGCGGCCCACGGCGTCGAGCCGTACACCTCCGCCATCGCGATGTCCTCCGGCTGGACGTGGAAGATCCCGATGCTGGGCCGCTTCGGCACCGGCTACGTCTACTCCAGCAAGTTCGCCTCGCAGGAGGAGGCGACGCGGGAATTCTGCGACCTGTGGAACCTGGACCCGGAGACGACGAAGTTCAACCACGTGAAGTTCCGGGTCGGCCGCAACCGGCGCGCCTGGGTCAACAACGTGGTGAGCATCGGCCTTTCCTCCTGCTTCCTGGAGCCGCTGGAGTCCACCGGCATCTACTTCATCACCGCGGCGATCTACCAGCTCGCCAAGCACTTCCCGGACAAGAACTTCCACCCGGAGCTGGCGAACAGCTTCAACCACGAGATCGAGGTGATGTTCGACGACACCCGCGACTTCATCCAGGCGCACTTCTACTACGCCCCGCGCAACGACACCCCGTTCTGGCAGGCGAACAAGGAGCTGACGCTCCCGAAGAACATCCAGGAGAAGATCTCCGCCTACAAGGCCGGCCTGCCCATCAATTCGCCGATCGCCGACGAGTCCACGTACTACGGCAACTTCGAGGCCGAATTCCGCAACTTCTGGACGAACGGCAGCTACTACTGCGTGTTCGCCGGGCTCGGCCTGGAGCCGGACGCCCCGCTGCCGGTCCTCGCGCACAAGCCCGAGTCCGTGGCCGGCGCCGAGGCGCTGTTCACGAAGGTCAAGCAGGAGCAGCAGCACCTGCTCGACACCCTGCCGAGCACCTACGACTACCTGCGGCAGCTGCACGGCAAGCAGTAGCCGCCCTCCCCCGCCCGCGTCCCTCCCGGTGCGCCGTACGGCCCGGAAGCCGGCTCCTCCCACCGGCTTCCGGGCCCGCCCGGTTGCCCCGTACGCCACCGACCCCGAGGAGTCCCGCCATGTCCCACACGTCCCGGCCCGCCCAGCCCCTGCGGCCCCCGCAGCCCGGGGACGCCGCCGAGACCGACATCAGGCCGCTGATGTCGGCGTTCCCGTCCGGTGTCTCGGTCGTCACGGCCCTCGGCACGGACTCCGAGCCGCGCGGCATGACGTGCAGTTCGCTGGCCAGCGTCGCCCTCTCCCCGCCCACCGTCGTGCTGTGCCTGCGTACGCAGAGCCCGACGACGCAGGCGGTGCTGGAGACCGGGCAGGTGGCGGTCAACCTGCTGCACGAGCAGGCGCGCCCCGTCGCGGACCTGTTCGCGTCGGGGGACCCGGAGCGGTTCGCGCGGACCGAGTGGCGACTGCCGCTGGGGGCCGGCGGCCCGCACCTGACGGGCGCCGCGCACGCCATAGCCGACGGCGAGGTGGCCCACGCGGTGGAGTTCGGCGACCACACCGCCGTCTTCGTCCGGGTCCACCGGATCTCGCTGCACGAGGACGAGCAGCCGCTGCTGTACGGCCGGCGCAGATACGCGCGGTGGAGCGATGCGACGTCCGTGCCCGGGCCGCCGGCCGCCGCTCCCCCGGAGCCGGTCGCGCCCGCCCGCGTCAGTGCCCCCGCCAGTGCCCCCGCCGCGCCGGAAGGAGCTGCCCGTGTCCGCCCGTGACCCGCTGCCCGACCTGCTGATCGCGATCCCCGCGGTCATCCTCGCCTGCAAGGCCGGCGCGATGCTGTTCCGCCGGATCGGCCAGCCCCCGGTCGTCGGGGAGATCGCCGTCGGCATCCTGATGGGACCCTCGCTGCTGGGCTGGTTGTGGCCCGACGCCCAGACGTGGCTGTTCCCCGGGACGGTCCTGCCGTTCACCGGGGCGTTCGGAAACGTCGGCCTGCTGGCGTTCATGTTCCTCGTGGGCCTGGAGCTGAACCTGTCGGCCCTGCGCGGCCACAGCAGGACCGCCGTCGCGGTGAGCCAGGCGAGCATCGCGCTGCCGCTGCTCCTCGGCTCCGGCCTGGCCCTGCTGATGTACGAGACGTTCGCGCCGAAGGGGGTCACGAAGATCGCGTTCGTGCTGTTCATCGCCGTGTCGATGAGCATCACGGCCTTCCCCGTGCTGGCCCGGATCCTCACCGACCGCGGGCTCTACCACACCCGGATCGGCGCGCTGTCCATGGCGTGCGCCGCCGTCGACGACGTGACCGCCTGGTGCCTGCTGGCGGCGGTGGTCGCGGTGAGCACCAGCACCTCGGCGGTCGAGGCGGTCACGACGGCCGTCCTCGCGGCGCTGTTCCTCGCCTTCATGATCTACGCCATCCGGCCGCTGATGGCGAAGTGGGCGCAGCGGGCCGCCCGCACCGTCGACTCGGTGGTGCTCGTGGTGCTGTTCAGCGGGCTGTGCCTGTCGGCGTTCACCACCGACAAGATCGGTGTGCACGCGCTGTTCGGGGCGTTCGTCTTCGGGGTGGTCACTCCGCGCGGCTCCCGGGTGATCGAGCTGTGCGCGGCGCGGCTGCGGGCCTTCACCATCCCGGTGCTGCTGCCGCTGTTCTTCGTCAACACGGGCCTGAAGACGAACGTGCAGGTGCTGGCCGCCGACCCGATGCTGTGGCTGTGGGCGCTGGCGGTCATGGCGGTCGCCTTCATCGGCAAGTGGGGCGGCAGCTCCGCCGCGGCGCGGGCCAGCGGGCAGTCCTGGCGGGACGCCCTGTCGATCGGGGCCCTGATGAACTGCCGTGGCCTGACGGAGCTGGTGGTGCTGAACCTGGGGCTGGAGCTGGGGGTGATCGGGCCGGACCTGTTCACGATGCTGGTCCTGATGGCCCTGCTCACCACGGCGATCACCTCGCCCGCCCTGTCGCGGATCCGGCGGGGCGTGCCACCGGACACGGAATCGGAGGATCCGGCCACCGGACCCCTGGTCCACGACCCGGTGCGGCTGCCGGCCGCGGTCGGCAAGACCTGACCGGCCGCCGTCCCGCCGTCCCGGTACCGCTGCCGCGGCGTCCCCCTCCCGGGGCGCCGCGGCAGCGGGCCGTCCGGGGTTCCGCTCAACGCCCCGCGGCGGCGAGCGGCGCCCCGTCGTGCGCACCCTGCGCGTCCTGCGCGTCCTGCGGGAGCCCGGCAGCCGGCTCCCGGTGCGTCCCGCCGGGCGCCGCGCTGGCCCGGACCCAGCGGTCCAGTACGGCCCGGGCCGCGCCCGAGTCGAGGGCGGCGGCCGCGACGGCGACCGCCGCGCCGAGCCGCTCGGTGACCGTACGGCCCCGGGCCGGTTCGGCGGCGGCCAGGGCCGCACCCGCCGACAGCAGGACCGCGTCGCGTACGGGGCCCCGCTCGCCCCCGGCCAGCAGCCGGCGGGCGACGGCCGCGTTGTGCGCGGCGTCCGCCCCCCGCAGGGCCTCCACCGGGGCGAGGGCGATCCCGATGTCCCGCGGGTCGAAGGGTTCCTCCCGGACCCTTCCCTCCTCGACGGTCAGTACCGTCGAGGAGGTGGTGACGGTGAGCTCGTCGAGCCCGTCGTCGCCGCGGAACACCAGGGCGCTGCCGCCCCGCCGGGCCAGGACCCCCGCGATCAGCGGGAGCAGTCGTGCGTCGGCCACCCCCACCGCCTGGGCGGTGGGCCGGGCCGGGTTGGTCAGCGGGCCGAGCGCGTTGAACACGGTGGGGATGCCCAGCTGCCGGCGGACCGCGGCGGCGTGCCGCATCGAGGGGTGGAAGTCGGGGGCGAAGCAGAAGGTGATCCCCGCCTCCTCCACCAGGGCGGCCACCCGGGCCGGGTCCAGGCGCAGGGTCACGCCCAGGGCCTCCAGCACGTCGGCGGAGCCGGAGGCAGAACTGGACGCCCGGTTGCCGTGCTTGACGATCCGGGCGCCGGCGCCGGCCGCGACGATCGCGGACATCGTGGAGATGTTCACGGTACGGGCGCCGTCGCCGCCCGTGCCGACCACGTCGACGGTGGTGCCGGGTACGTCCAGGGGCACCGCGTGGTCGAGCATGGCGCGGACCAGGCCCTCCAGCTCACCGACCGTCTCCCCCTTGCCCCGCAGGGCCACCAGGAATCCGGCGAGCTGGGCCTCGGTGGCCTCGCCCCGCATCACCCGGTGCATGGCCCAGGCCGTGTCGGCGGCGGCCAGGTCGCGTCCGGCGAGGAGGTCCTGGAGCAGGACGGGCCACTGGTGCCGGCCCGGGTGCGGTTGTGGTCTGACGGTGGTCACGGGGTGCTCCCTCGGGGTCGTCGGGTGTGCCTGCCGGCTCAGCCCCATTCCCGGGTGTCGGGGGAGGCGGTCGGCGTGGGGCTCGCGGTCGGCTCGGCCGTGGCCGTGCTGCCGGTGGTGCCGTCGGCGCTGATGCTGGTCCGCTCGCCGGCCGTCACCTCGTGGGCGAGGCCGACACCGCCCGCGAGGGCGGCCGACGCGATGACCGCGACGGTGATGCGCTGGACCTGAGTGCGCCATGTGTTCCGCATGACTTCTTCTCTCCCCGTCGGTCTCTTCTGGTGTCCGGTCTCTTCCGGTGAGAAGAACGTTAGGGAGACGGGGCTTCGAGCCGATATCGCTCCTCCTTTGCGCGGCTGCGCTCTTCGATAAGGGCGATATAACCGCTGGTGCGAGGGGGTGTACAGGATCTCGGCGGGACTTGCCGGACTCCTCCGGCGGCGCTTGACAGGCGCTGGAAAGGCGCTCGGGGGCCGGTCGGGTCCCCGCCGTTATCGTCCGGCTCAGCGTTCCCGGTACATCTCGGCGACGAGGAAGGCCAAGTCGAGGGATTGCGTCCGGTTGAGCCGCGGATCACAGGTGGATTCATAGCGTTCGGCGAGTTCCTCCAGGCTGACCTCCTCACCGCCTCCCACGCATTCGGTGACGTCCCCTCCGGTGAATTCCAGGTGGACGCCTCCGGGGTGGGTGCCCAGCTCCCGGTGGACCTCGAAGAAGCCCTTCACCTCGTCGACGACGTCGTCGAAGCGGCGGGTCTTCAGTCCCGACGGCGCCTCGAAGGTGTTGCCGTGCATGGGGTCGGTCACCCAGGCCACCGGCGCGCCCTCCGCGGCCGCCTTCTCGACCAGCTCCGGCAGCCGGGCCCGCACCTGCCCGGCTCCCATGCGCACGATGAACGTGAGCCGGCCGGGCTCCCGTTCGGGGTCGAGCCGGTCGATGAGCCGGAGCACGGTGTCGGTGTCGGTGGCCGGGCCGAGTTTGACGCCGACCGGGTTCGCGATCGTCGAGAAGAACTCCACGTGCGCCCCGCCGAGGTCGCGGGTGCGCTCGCCGATCCAGAGCATGTGGCCGCTGGTGGCGTACTGCCGTCCCGTCACCGGGTCCTCGCGGACCAGGGGCTGCTCGTAGTCCAGCAGCAGTCCCTCGTGGCTGACGTAGAACTCCACGGCGTGCTGGATGCGGTCGTCGGCGCCGCAGGCCCGCATGAAGGCCAGCGCCTGGTCGATCTGGGTGGCGAGGGCCGCGTACCGCTCGCCGACCGGTGAGCGGGCCACGAAGTCCTGGTTCCAGGCGTGCGCCTGGCGCAGGTCCGCGTAGCCGCCGGTGGTGAAGGCCCGTACGAGGTTCAGCGTGCCGGCGGCGGCCCGGTGCACGCGCAGCAGCCGCCCCGGGTCGGGGGTGCGTTCGGCCGGGTCGAAGCCGAAGCCGTTGACGGCGTCGCCCCGGTAGGCCGGCAGGGTCTGCCCGCCACGGGTCTCGGTGGGTCTGGAGCGGGGTTTGGCGTACTGGCCCGCCATCCGGCCGATCTTGACGACCGGGACGGCGGCCGCGTACTGGAGGACCAGGGCCATCTGGAGCAGGGTGCGCACCTTCCGGCGCACCGCGTCCTCCCCGGTGTCGGCGAGGGTCTCGGCGCAGTCGCCGCCCTGGAGCAGGAAGGCCTGGCCGAGGGCGACCGCGCCGAGCCGCTCCTTCAGCTGCTCGCATTCGGCGGCCACCACGAGCGGAACAGCGGCCCGCAGTTCCCTGCGGACCGCGTCGAGGGCCCGCGGGTCGGGCCAGTCGGGCTGCTGTGCGGCGGGCAGCGCCCGCCAGGCTTCCGGTGCGCAGTGGGGTGGGGGCTGTGGTTCGGGGTGTCCCACGAGGGTTCTCCTTCGTCCCGCGGTCACCCGGTGAGGGTGCCGGCCGGCTGGTTCCGTGCGCTGGCGAGGAAGTTCTCCAGGAGCCGCATCCCACCGACCGTGGTGATCGACTCGGGGTGGAACTGGACGCCCTCGACGGGGAGCGTGCGGTGCCGCACCCCCATCACGTAGCCGTCGTCGACGGCGTGGGCGGTGGCGGTCAGCTCCGGCGGCAGGGGTTCGGCGACGATGAGGGAGTGGTAGCGGGTGGCGGTCATGGCGGAGCCCAGGCCGGCGAACACCCCGGAGCCGTCGTGGCGGACCCGGCTGGTCTTGCCGTGCTTGAGCCGCTCCGCGACGGTGACCCGGCCGCCGTAGGCCAGGCCGATGGCCTGGTGGCCCAGGCAGATGCCGAGCAGCGGCACCCGGCCCGCGAAGTGGTGGACGAGCTCGGGGTGGCCGGAGTCGGCTGGGTGGCCGGGGCCGGGGCCGAGGACCACGGCGTCGGGCCGCAGTGCGGCGAGCTCCTCGGGGCTGCGGGTGCCGGAACGGACGACGTCGGTGTCCGCGCCGAGGGTGCGCAGGTACTGGTCGATGATGTGGGTGAAGCTGTCGTAGGCGTCGACGAGGAGGACCTTCACGGCAGCAGCTCCTGACCGGTGAGCGCCCAGTAGGCGGCGCCCATCTTGTGGAGGGTCTCGCGCCATTCGGCGCCGGGCGAGGAGTCGGCGACGATGCCGGCGCAGCTCTGGGTGGAGTACGTGCTGCCGTCGTGGGTGACGGTGCGGATGCACAGGGCGAGGCGGGACCAGCCGCGGACGTCGATGAGGCCGACGGCCCCCGCGTACATGTCGCGGGGCTCGTCCTCCAACGCGTCGATGATCTGCATGGCGCGGATCTTGGGCGCCCCGGTGACGGTGCCGGCCGGGAAGGTCGCCTTCAGCGCGGACCAGGCGTCCTCGCCGGGGGCGAGTTCGCCCTCGACGGTGGAGACGAGGTGGAAGACGTGGCTGAAGGTCTCCACCGTCATCAGTTCGCGGGCTTCGAGGGTGGTGGGCACGCAGACCCGGCCGATGTCGTTGCGGCACAGGTCGACGAGCATCACGTGCTCGGCCTGCTCCTTCTCGCTGGCCAGGAGGGCCTCGATGCGGGGCGTGTCGACCGCCGGGTCACCGCTGCGCGGGGTGGTGCCCGCGATGGGCCGCATGACGATCCGGTCGCCCTCGGTGCGGAACAGCACCTCGGGGCTGGCGCCGATCAGGGTCCGGCCGCCGCGGGGGACGAGGTACATGTACGGGGAGGGGTTGCGCCCGCGCAGGCGACGGTAGACGTCGAGGGGGGTGAGGTCGGTGTCGACCTCGATGCGGTGGCCGATCTGGATCTGGTAGACGTCGCCAACGCCGATGTGCCGCAGGCAGTCCTCGACCCGGGCGCGGAACGCGGTCTCGTCGGTGCTGTCGCGGACGGAGCGGGGCGCGGGCGCCTCGGGCAGGCGGCCGGGCGGGTTGGCGGTGCCGGCCGGGAGGCGTTCGACGATGCCGGCGAGGTCGGTGCGGGCGGCGGGGCCCCCGTCGGGGCCGAGGGCGGGGCCGCGGGCGGCGAGGCGGACCGCGGTCCCGGCGTCCAGGTCGTACCAGACGGTGTCCTGGAACAGGGTGAGGACCAGGTCGGGGGCGGGGGCGGCCCCGGGGCGCGGGCGGCGGGCGGGCAGGTCCTCCATGTGCCAGGCGGCGCCGTAACCGATGGTGGCGAGGAAGCCGAAGGCGTACGCGGGACGGGGGCTGTCGACGTCGAACGCGGCCTGGACGGCGCGCAGCACGTCCCAGAGCTGCTCGGGGCGGTCGTAGAGGCGGTCGCCGCGGGGGCGGGCGGCGAGGCCCAGGTCGTCGGCGGCCCGGCCGAGGACGGCGAGGACGGCGGGCACGCCGACGGCCTCGATCCGGCCGGGGTGGACGCGCAGTTCGGCGAGCCGGCCGAAGCCGACGACGGCGGAGTTCCCGTCGAAGTCGGGGCTCTCCAGGGATTCGAGGAGGAAGACGTCCTCGCCGAACCGGCTCCGCAGGGCCGCGTAGAGCTCCACCGGCGGGTGCGGGTCGAGGGCGGTCTCCTCTATCCGGAGGGGAAGGGCGCGCCGGCCGTGGCCGACCGGCGCCCGGGTGGCGGTGTCGAGCAGTGTGGTCACCGGAATTCTTTCCTCGGATGGCTCGGGGGCCGCCCGGGGCGGCCGTGGGGGTCGGGCGGGCGGGGTGGGCGGCCCGGGCGGACGCGGGGCGGGCCCGGGCGGACGCGGGCGGACGCAGGCGGACGCAGGCGAAGGCAGCGAAGGCGGGCGGTTCAGCCGTAGCGGCGCATGTCGTGGAAGAAGTCCTCGACGACGGGCAGTCGGCCCTCGGCGCGGAGGGTGTCGTAGACGTGCCGGCCGACGGCGAGGTCGAGGACGCCCAGGCCGAACGGCGAGAAGAACACCGGCCGGTCGTCGGGGACGGCGAGGGTGCCGACCAGCACGTCGTACAGCGTCCCGTCGAGGAAGTCGCGGCCGCCGGTGAGCTGTTCGGCGAGGTGGGGGGAGGTGTCGGCCTTCAGGCAGTGCTCGATGTCGTCGACGACGTTGAAGCCGGTCAGGAGCACCTCCGGGGACAGGTCGCGCAGGGAGACGTGCAGGACCAGCGGGTTGTGGGAGAACCAGTCGGGGTCGGTGACGTGCGGGGTGGCCGCGACGGTCGCGAAGACCACGAGGTCGCTGGAGCGGATCAGCTTCTCGGCGCTGTCGTGGACGGTGACGGGGGCCGCCTCGCCCGCCCGGTCCAGGTAGCCGGCGAAGCCGGCCGCGTGTTCGGCGGACAGGTCGTGCACGCCGATCCCGTCGAACTCCCAGCCGGTCCCGGCGAGGTACTGGTGGATGTAGCGGGCGATCAGGCCGACGCCGACGAAGCCGATCCGGCGGGGGCGACGGCCGCGCGGGCTGAGCCGGTCGGCGGCGAGCGCCGCGGAGGCGGCGGTGCGCGCCGCGCTGATGATCGAGGATTCCAGGCAGGCGAGCGGATATCCGGTCGCGGGGTCGTTGAGGATCAGTACCGCGGAGGCACGCGGAATGCCCGCCGCCACATTGTCCGGAAAGCTGGAAATCCACTTCAGCCCGTCGACCGGTGCCGGTCCCCCGATCGAAGCCGGCAGCGCGATGATGCGCGCCGTCGGCCGGTCGGGGAAACGCAGGAAATAGGAGGGCGGATTGACGGTGTCGCCCTCCCCGTGCACCCGGTATGCGGATTCGATCAATCCCACCACTTCGGGTGCACGGCCGTCGAGGACTTCGTGCACCTGGACGCCGGGGATGACGGCGAAGGAAGGCGCGCCGGCCGTACGTGACATCGCGGACTCCACAACTCGGCAGTTTTCTCGTCTGCGATGACGCTAGGCACGGGTCTTATCGGCGGGTTATTGATCGGCTACGCGCCGCGCCGCGGGACGGCCGGAATACACACTCCCGTCGGAACCCGGCAGGCTCACACGCCCCCGCCGGGGCCCGCCGGTCTGTCTTCCCCGGGTGGTCGCCCGGGCAGTCCCTCCAGGGCGGAGCGGGCCTTCTCCTCCCAGGGCGGGGAGCCGATCCGCTCGAAGATCCCGAGCGCGCGCACCAGGTGCGTCCGGCCCTCCTCCGCCCGGCCCGCGGCGGTATGGGCCTCGCCGAGGGCGAGCCGGATCTGGCCCTCGATCATGGGGCTGCGGGTGCGCAGGGCGTGGTCGAGGGCCTCCAGGAAGGTCCGTTCGGCCGCGTCGGCCGCGCCCGCCGCCTGCCGGGTCCGGCCGAGGCCCAGCAGCGCGTACGACAGGCCGAGCAGGTCGGACTTGTCCCGGACGATCCCGACGACGCGGTGGAACTCGGCCTCGGCCTCCTCCAGCCGGCCCAGGGCGAGCTGGGCGCTGGCGAGCTCGTGCAGGGCCAGGGCGAGGCTGCGGGCGTCCCCCTCGATGCTGGTGCAGACGCGGACGGCGTCCCGGCTGAGCTCCACGGCCTGCTCCAGGTGGCCCTCGTCGCGGGCGAACTGGGCCATGAGGTTGAGGACGTACGCCTCGGAGGAGCGGTCGCGGGCCGCCCGGAACACCGGGAGGGCCTCCCGGAGCCGGGCGGTGCCGCGCCCGTACTCGCCGCGGATCCGGTCGATGAAGGCGAGGTTGCTCAGCACCAGCGCCCGCCCGAGCCCGTCCTCCGCCTGCGCGTACAGGTCGAGGGAGCGCTCCAGCCGGGCCGCGGCCTCGGGCAGCCTGCGCAGCCGCAGGTCGACGGTGCCGAGCTGCTGCTCCATGGCGGCCTGTCCGCGTACGTTGCCGGCGGCGCGGGCCGCGGCGTGGGCGTACTCGCTGCACATCCGCCAGTCCTCCATGTAGTTGCGGGACTCGAAGAGCACCTCCATGGACATGACCAGGTCCCAGGCGAGGTCGGACATGCCCATCGCGGAGGCCTGCGCGACGACCGCGACGAGCGACAGCCGCTCGGCCTCGTACCACTCCAGGGGGGCGGCGAGCAGTTCCTCCAGCAGGACCGGGTCGATGGCGCGGCGGGGCACGTCGCTGTGCACGATGCCGTAGTCGCCGCCGTACTCGCGGCGGTGCGCCTGCTCGGCGATGGTCAGGCAGGTGCGGAAGACCCGGTCGCAGGCGGCGGTCCGGTCCCCGTCGGCCTCCTCGGCGCGGGCCAGCTCGTCGGCGTACAGCCGCATCAGGTTCTGGAAGCGGTAGCGCAGCTGGCCGGTGGCGTCGACGCCGACGACCTCCAGGAACTGGGCGTCCACGAGGTGCTCTATCAGCCGTTCGGCGTCCAGGACGTCGAGGTCCGTCAGCGCGGCGCCCACCCAGGCGGTGAAGTCGGGTACGCCGAGCAGTCCCAGGTAGCGGTAGAGCCGGGCGGCGTCCTTGTGCAGGTAGCGGTAGCTGAGCGCGAAGCTGGCCCGCACCTGGGACTCGCCCTGGCTGAGTTCGTCGAGGCGGCGCCGCTCGTCGCTGAGGCGGGCGACCAGGTGGCGTACCGACCAGTGCGGCTTGGAGGCCAGCCGGGCGGCGGCGATGCGCAGGGCGAGCGGCAACCGGTCGCACAGGTCGACCAGGCGCAGCGCCTCCTGCGGGGCGGCGGCGACGCGGGCCTCGCCGACGATCCGCCCGAGGAGTTCGACGGCCCGGTCCTCGGGCAGCAGGCCGAGGTGGACCCGGGCCGACTGGGGCCAGGTGATGAGCTGTTCCAGTTGTTCGCGGCTGGTGACGAGGACGGTGCAGCCGCCGCTGCCCGGCAGCAGGGGCCTGATCTGCGCGAAGGTCCGGACGTTGTCGAGGACGAGCAGGACCCGGCGGTCGGCGAGCACGCTGCGGTAGAGGGCGGTCAGGTCCTCCAGCCGGTTGGGGACGTCGTCGCTCTCCACCCCGAGGGAGCGCAGGAAGCGGCCCAGTATGTCGCTGGCGGCGGTGGGGGCGTGGTGCTCGTCGTAGCCGCGCAGGTCGGCGAAGAGCCGTCCGTCCGGGAACCGTTCGGCGACCCGGTGGGCCCAGCGGACGGCGAGGCCGGTCTTGCCGACGCCCGCGACGCCGGTGATCAGGCCGACGGTGGGGGCGGTGTGCCCGCCCTGGCTGCGGGCGTCCACCAGGGAGTCCAGGGCCGCCAGCTCCTCGTCCCGGCCGGCGAACCCGGGCACGTCCGGGGGGAGTTCGGAGGGCACGATGGCGCCGCGGCCGCCCGCGGGGTCGCCGGTGCCGGGGCCGCCGCCGTCGTCGCCGCGGCCGGCCGGGGCGGGTACGGCCGGGGTGAGGGCCGGGTCGTCCCGCAGGATCGCGTCGTGCAGCTCCTGCAGTTCGGGCCCCGGTTCCATGCCGAGCTCGTCGATGAACAGCCGCCGCGTCTCCCGGAAGGTCTCCATGGCCTCGGCGCGCCGACCGGAGCGGTACTGGGCGAGCATGAGGTGCCGGCGGGCCCGCTCCCGCAGCGGGTGCTCCCGTACGGTCGCGGCCAGTTCGGGCAGGAGCAGCTGGTGCTCGCCGAGTTCGAGCTGTACGTCGGTCAGGGCCTCGTAGGTGTTGAGGCGGATCTCCTCCCAGCGGGCCGCCTCGTCCTCCACGAGCTGCCCGGAGACCCCGGCCAGCGCCGGTCCGCGCCAGAGCCCGAGCGCGTCGGCGTAGGCGCGGGCCGCCTCGCGGAGGCGCTGCTCGCGCAGGGCGGTCTCGGCCGCGGAGACGAGGTCGGTGAAGGTGAGGGCGTCCAGTTCGTGCCCGTCGATGCGCAGCAGGTACCCGGGGTGCGAGGTGACGATGGTCTCGTCGGCCACCCCCTCGGCCTTCAGCGCTTTGCGCAGGGCGGCGATGACGATGGCGACCTGGGTGCGGGCGGTGGCGGGCGGACGTCCGTTCCACACCACATCGACCAGGGTGTCCACCGGAACGATCCGCCCCGGACTGAGGAGCAGAAGGGCCAGAATCGTACGTTGCCGGGCACCCCCTACCGGAACTGTCCGCTCCCCCGCAGTGGCCATAAGTGGCCCAAGAATTCTGAAGCTGATTCGCTCGCCCAATGGATCCTCCCCCTGTCACCGACCGGGCTCAGCAGCTTGATCACCCTACCGGTCCGGGGTTCGGTGAACAGGGTTGGGACGTATGCCGTTCGGCCTGCACACACCCATGACCGAAACCTGATCGAGGACCAACGGATTGGCTGGAATTCGCCCCTCGCACGTGACGCCGGAACCAATGGACCCGGCCGGCCCACCCCGCCCCGCTGGCCGGTCGGCTTCCTCAACGGCAACCGCTGACGCCGGTCCCGGCACCCAGCATCTGGGTCGTGGCCAGCCGGCGGTACAGGGCGTCCCCCTCCAGCAGTTCCTCGTGCGTGCCCGCGGCCCGGACCCGTCCGTCCTCCAGCACCAGGATCCGGCGGGCGCCCGTCACCGTGGACAGCCGGTGGGCGACGACCAGGACGGTCGTGGACCGGGCCACGTCCGCGATGACCTCCCGCAGCTCGCCCTCGGTGACCGCGTCGAGCTGCGAGGTGGCCTCGTCGAGGAGCAGCAGCCGCGGCCGGCGCAGCAGGGCGCGGGCGATGGCGATCCGCTGCCGCTGGCCCCCGGACAGGGCCGTGCCGCGGTGGCCGACCTCCGTGTCCAGGCCCTGCGGCAGGCTCTCGACCAGCCCGGTCAGGCGTACCTGCTCCAGTACGCGGTCCAGGTCGGCGGGGGTCGCCCCGGGGACGGCGAACGTCAGGTTGTCGCGCAGGGTGCCGGCCAGCACCGGTGCGTCCTGCTCGACGTACCCGATGGTCCGGCGCAGCACGACCGGGTCCAGGTCGCGCAGCTCCCGGCCGTCGATGCGGGCGCTGCCGCCGGCTATGTCGTGGAAGCGCTCCAGCAGCGCGAACAGGGTGCTCTTGCCGGCCCCGGAGGGCCCGACGACGGCCGTGAGCCCGCCCGCGGGAACCTCGAACGTGGCACCGTCCAGCACGGCCGGCCCGTCCTCGCGGTACCGGAAGACGACGTCCCGGAAGGAGACCGAGGCCGGGAGCCCCGCCACCTGCGGGCCGTCCGGCTGCTCCCGCGGCGCCGGTTCGGGATCGAGCTCCAGCACCTCGTGGATGCGCCGCACGGCGGCGGTGCCCACCTGGAGGCCGCTGATCCCGCTCACCAGCTGCCCCACCGGGCCCACCAGGTAGAAGAGGTACAGCAGGAACCCGATCAGGGAGGCGACGCTCATCTCCCCGGCGGCGACGCGCGCCCCGCCCAGCCCGAGCACCGTCAGGAAGCCCAGCTGCACGACGAGCCCACTGGCCGTACCGGCCACCGCGCCCCAGCGCGCCGCCCGTACCCCCGCCCCCCACGCACCGGACGCCGCCGCCTCCAGGGCATCGCTCTCGCGCCGCTCGGCACCGGACGCCTTGACCGTGCGGATCGCCCCGAGCAGCCGCTCCAGGCCCGCGCCGAGTGCCCCGAGGGCCTCCTGCGCCTCCTGGGCGGCCCGGCCGATCCGCGGCACCACCACCGCGGTGCAGCCGCCGATGACGGCCACGACACCGAGCACCGCGAGGAACAGCACCACGTCGAGCCAGGCCATCAGCGCGAGCATGCCGACCAGCGTGACGGACCCGATGAGCGTGTCGACGAGGTTGTTGGTGGCCGCCTCGCGCAGCAGCGTGGTGTCCGCGGTCACCCGGGAAATGAGGTCCCCCGGCGGCCGCCGGTCCAGGTCCGCGACCCGCAGCCGCGGCAGCCGGGCGACGAGCCGCCGCCGCGCCCCGAGCACCACCCCCTCAGCGGCCCGCTCGACGGTGTACATCCCGAACGCGGCGGCCACGGTCCCGCCGACGATCAGCGCCCCGAGCACCACCAGGAGCCGCATGACCGGCTCCCCGGCCCCCAAGGCCTCGACGAACGCCTTGGCCACGAGCGGCTGCACGAGCCCGGCAACCCCACCGAGCGCACTGAGGCCGGCCCCCACGACCAAGGGCGTGCGATACGGACGGGCATGGCCGAGCAGGGACCGGAAGGCCGGGGTCGTCATCGTCATGGCTCCTGGGGGTGCGGTCGGTGGTACGGGTGTGATGCGCTCAGGACGTCCGCAACCCGGTGAGGATCTCCGGTCGCCCAGGGGAAGGGACGCCGTCCCCCGGCCCGAAGGATGAGCGGCACCGCGACCGATCCGGCGAAGCCCGGAGCGTCTCGGCCCGCTGCGGCGACGAGCGGCCCGCAGTCCGAGCACCGGGCGTCCGGGTCATGTCTGCGCACGGCGCGCTCGCATCCGTCACAGGTGATCAGGGGCGCGGGACGCGGCGGGGGCGGCGGAGCGGAAGGCAGCGGAGGCGGCAGCAGGGCCGCCAGGCGGTGTTCGAGGAACCGCGGCGGTGGTGGATGGGCACCGGCTCGGGCGGCAGGTTCGCGGTGAGCGTGCGGGTGATCTGCGCCGGGTTCGCCGAGCGCGCCGACCTCGCCTCGACGGCAGGCACCAGACGCTGCACGTCTCGGACGGCGAGCATCAGGCGCGGGTCGACGAGCCGTAAACGGCCGAGGAGTTCGGCCGCGGGCTCGGTGGCGGGGGTGGCGGTGCCGCGGCTCCCTGCACGGGTACGTCCCCGCACGCTTTCGGCTGCGGCGCGGGGCGGACGCCTTCGCGGTGACGGAGGCGAGATGGTTGCCGACCACTGTGAACCGGTCGGTGTGACGGTGGCGTACGTGGATCACCCCGGAGCGGGATGCGTCGTCGGGCGGGCCACGACGCCTCCATCACTCCATCGAGTGGCGAAGGGAGTTGGCGCCTCAGGTTTGGCCGGGAGGGGCTCACCCGCCTTAGAAGGACGCCACGCGGCACCTGGTCGTGGAAACCCGCGCCCCCGTCACCACCGCTGGCGCAGGTGCCCCACGAACGCGGCCCACGCCCGCTCACCGACGAGCACAACGGGGCCGGCAGGATCCTTGCTGTCCCGGACGGGCACGGCTCCGGGAACGCCGTCAGCGATCTCGACGCAGTCGCCACCACCACCGTCGCTGTACGTGCTCTTCCGCCAGGACGCGCCGGCCAGGTCTATCGGTACGCCACTCACGATGCGAACTCCTTCATCGCCTTCTGGATCAAGGCTACTGACGCTTCGGGCGACAACCCCTGGGCATGCACAAGATCGTATCGATACGAGTGGTGCGCCACCACGGCCCGATCCTCGACAAGTACACCAGCATGGCCCGCTTCCAGGTACGCCACGTCTGGGTCACTCTCGAACGACAACACCGTCAGGGATCCGCCCATCGCCGAGTGGCCGCCTGCGGCGAAGGGCAGCACCTGGATCTCCACACACGGCGCGGTCGCCGCGTCGATCACTCGGGCCAGTTGCTCCCGCATCACGGTGGCACCACCGACGGGTCGGCGGATCACTGACTCGTCGAGCACGACCCACAGCAACGGCGGTTGCTTGCGTCGGAGTAGGAGCTGCCGCTCCATGCGAGCCGCCACCATCTCCTCAACCTCTTCCACCGTGCACCAGGGCTGGCCGAGGCGAAGCAGTTCCCGGGCGTACGCCTCGGTCTGGAGCAGCCCCGGCACGCTGTGCGCCATGTACTTGTGCATGGCGTTCGCCCTGGCCTCGTACTCCATGAACTTCCGAGCCCAGTCGGGATACGGCGTCCGCTTGATGTGGCCCCACAGGTCGACCAGGTCGCCGTCCGCCCCCAGCAGGACGTCCAACTTGGCGTTGACGTCCTCGGGTGGGACCTCCTTGCCCAGTTCGAACTGCGCGATGCGACTGTGCGCAATGGGGATCTTGCCGCCCAGCTGGCGCTGCGTGAGGCCGGCCCGCGTCCGAAGTTTGCGGAGTTTCACCCCGTACAGGGCGGGCAGCGAGGCCGACGCGTCGAGTTCCTTCGGTGCGGGCACTGGCGACTCCGTTTACGTTCAGCCACTCCGAAAACCGTTACCCCTGGTGAGCGTAGCGCTACGCATCCATGCTCGTCGGTGGAAGCGGTCAACGACGAGGAGGAGCGCGGGCATGGGGTCGGCCAGATACGGGAGCGTGGTGGAGAAGACCAGGGCGGCGGAGGCGGCGCGGGACGCATTGCGCGAGGCGCTGGCGGCGGTGGACGTCGTCCTGCCGTCGCTCGGGGTGGATCCGGTGTCGCTGACGAGCGAGTACCTCGCGCCGCTGGTGGAGTTGGGGTGCTGCCGGGCGGACGTGGCGCAGAAGCTGGCGGCGGCGCTGCGGAACGGCGCCCTGTGAGCGGGGGGCCGCCGGAGCCGGAGGAGCGCGCCGCTGCGCGGCGCGCAGTGCTGCTGGCCGAGCTCCGCGAACACGATCGACGGAGCGCTGCCGGACCGGCCGCGGCCTGGTGGTCCGCGCGGCGCGTGGAGGTCACGGCCGACGGCGTTCAGCGCGGCGACCTGATCACCGTCGGCGGGGCCCCGCTCCGGGTGGTGGACGCGCGGGAGCTGCAAGGGGGCCGGAAGCGGCTGGAGTTCGAGAACGGCAACGTCTACGTCCTCCAGCCGCGGACGTCCCTCACCGTGGTGCGGGAGCAGGGCGGCGGCGAACCCGCCGGCGTCCGAACCTGAACGCCAGTGAGATGTCTGCGACCCGCACCGTGGTGATCTCTTCGCGCGTGACCGTGCGAGCAGCGGCGCGGCCGGCCAGCGGCCGCGTGCCGTCACCCGAGGTCGGACAGCAACGCGGGGAGGACCCTCTCCTCCTCGACCCGGATGCCGAGTTCCGCCAGGGCGTCGGACAGTTCCAAGTCCCAGGGGGCCTCGGCCGGGCGGCCGGTGAGGGGCGGGCCCGCCGGACCCGTAAGGCATGCAGCCCGGTAGTCGGCAGCCGTGAAGCGCCACGGCCGCCAGGGGACGCTGCGCAGCAGAACGGAGGCGATGCGCAGCCCGCCCCAGTCGAAGTCACCGTGGTAGTGGACCGTTGCGCCGCCCTCGTGAAGGTGGCGCAGGAGGGCGAGGGCGGCGGCCGACGGCTGGCCCTGCAGACAGACCAAGGGCGCACAGTCCTGCCCGTGGGCGTCGGCCGCCGCCGCGAGCACCGCCGGATTCTCACACACGTGCACGGCTTCGGCGTGGGGGGCAGGAGGGCTTCGGACGAGCTGCCGCAAGGTCAGGACGGCGGGTTCGCCCGCGTCGGCCAGCCAGTCCAGGGCAGGGGTGCCCCGGAGGTTCAGGGCGAGGACGGTGGAGGACAGTTCGTCGCGCAGCAGACCCGCCGACGCCCAGGCGTCCCGTCGCCACGCTGCCCCGGTCCCGTCGGGGAATCCGGTCAGCGCGCGGATGCCGGACAGCGCGACGGTGGCGAGCGCGGTGCCGTCGTCCAGCGCGTGGGAGCCGTCCAGGACGCGGGCTGCGAAGGCGGGCAACGAAACCGGTGGTTCGGCGGGCAGGGCCCGCAGGACGGTCGCGGCCCGGTCGAGCAGGATCCGGGCGGCGGCCGGGGTCCCTGCCAGGCGCCGTACCAGGCCGTCCCCGCGTAGGCGGACGGCCCACGCCTTGAGGGGCGGACGTTCCTCGGCCAGCTCGTCGATCGGGGCGTACGCTTCCTGCCAGGCGGCTTCCTCGGCCAGGCGGGCGGGTCCGAGGAGGGTGATCGGTCCGGTGAGCGCGGTGATCGCCGCGGCGAGACCGTCGGGGCTGATGCCCGACCGGCGCAGCACGGAGTCCACCACTTCCAGGCGCACCGTCAGGGAACGGCCGTCCCCGGGGGCGCGGCCGAGCAGCCGTTCGGCCGCGCGCCGCTGGTCCGGAGTGGGCCGGGCCAGGGTGACGGCGCCGGTGAGCGGCTGTTCGGCCGCCAGGCGCCGGCGTGTCCGCTCCACGAGCCAGGCGAGCTCGGGGACCCCGAGCAGGCGGTGTAGCCGTACCGCGTCGACCGGCGCCGGTCCGGTGCCGGCGGTCAGCTCCACAGCGGCTCCCGGCTGCCGGGCACGGTCGGACCGGCCCCTGAAGCATCCCGGACCGGCTCCTCGCGGCGCACCCGGCGCATGCCGTCCCACTCCCACCGCGTGACCAGTACGGCCGCCACGTCGTCGATCCGGGACAGCTGGGCGATGGCGATGCCGGGCACCTGGGGGTAGCAGGCCCATTCCCGTTCGCTGGTCATCACCACGTCCAGGTCGAAGGCGTGCAGCAGGCCCAGGCACTTGGCGCGCGAGTCGTCGTCCACACCGGCGAACGCCTCGTCCAGGGTGACCAGGCGCGGTGCGTACGGGCTGCCCGCGCTCGCGTAGTGCGCGGAGGCGGCCGCGAACAGCGGCACGGACACCGCGAGGACGCGCTCACCGCCGGAGGCGGGGCCGGTGGCGGGCACCCAGCGGCCCTGCTGGTGGCGTTCGACGCCGAACTCGTGCCAGCTGCGGTAGTCGAGTGCGGCGGTGAGGTGCTCCATCCAGCTGCCCGAGGTGTCGTCGATCTGCTGGCGGGCGATCTGCGCCTGGAGGAACTCGCCCACCGCCGAACGGTCCTCGGGACTCCAGGCGTCGGCGGACTGGCGCAGCCGCTCGCGGGCCTGCGCCAGTCCGGCGGGGGCCTTGCGGGAGGCCCGCCAGACCAGCCGCAGTTTCATGCCGGTGGAGGTGGGGCGGTCTTCCAGCTCGGCGTTCATGTCCCGGACCTGCCGTTCGGCCGCACCGATGAGTTCCTGGAGGGTACCCGCCACCTCGGTGACCAGGTGGGTCTCCAGGATCTCGCGTTCGTGGGCGGACAGGATGCGGACGAGCTCACCGACCTCGGCGGTGAGTGCCCCGGCCAGTTCGGGTACGGCCCGCTCCCTCCCCTGGTACACGATGTCGACGACCATGCCGTCCTCCACCATGCGTGCGGTGGCGGTGTGTCCGTGCCGGGACAGGGCGTCCTGGAGGATCTTCAGCTCCTCGCCCAGCCGTCGCTGTGCCCGCTCCCAGGCACCTTCCGAATCGTCGACGGCCGTCAAGCCGGCCTCGATGGCCCGGGCGAGGGCGATGGCGGGGGTCGCGGCCCACGGGCCGTCGTCCGCGACCGGCACCGTCAGGTCGGGCAGGGCGACCGTGATGAGGCCGGTGGCGGTGAACCGCTGGAGTCCCGCGATGGCTCCTGCCCGGGCCGCGGCAGCGTCGGTCAGCCCCTTCTCCAGCTGCTCGATGCGGCCCTCGGCCTTCCCGGCCTCCCGGTCGGCCGCTGCATGGCGCTGCCGCGTGGCCTTCTGGTCGGCCAGGCACTGTCGCAGGGCTTCGGCGGTCTCGGTGAGCCGGCGCTGGAGTTCGGCGACGGCCGCGCCGACGGTCGAGCGGAGCGTACGGTGCCGCTCGTCTGCGGCGGCCGCCTCACGCCAGGCGTCCTCGGCACGCCGGGCGAGTTCGGTGGCGCGCTCCCCCGCACGCGTTGCCTCGCTCTGTTCGTCCTCCACCTGGCGGGCGGCCTCGGCCCGTTCCCGCAGCGCGGGCCACAGGGCGGCCAGGGCCACGGCGAGAGCACCGTGCGCAGCGCGTACGGCGGCCAGGCCGGTCCGGTCGGCGGGCAGGCCCAGATCGGCGGCGGTTCCGGTGAGTTCCGCCGTGGCCAGCTCGGCCTGCTCGGCCGCCTCGGCCAGGCCGGCGGCCCTTTCCTCGCGTCGGAGCCGGGCCGCGCGTACCGCCTCGGCGGCGGCGGTGACCCGGGCGTGGGCCCGGACCAGCGGGCCCTCGTCGGGCAGGCCGGCCAGCTCGGCGTCGAGGGTCCGGCGGCGCGCGGCCACCGTCTCCGCCTGGATCCCGGCTTCCTCGGACTGCTGCTGGAGCAGGCCGAGTTCGGCCCTCAGGGCGGCCATGCGGGCCCGCCGGGCGGCTTCCCGCGCGCCCTCGCCGACGTACTCGGCGGCCGGCTTGGTCCAGCGCCCCGTCAGCACGCCCACGCGGAACCGTCCGTCGACCGCCACCCAGGTTCCGGAGCCGCTCCCCTCCCCCAGCCCAACGGCTGCGAGCAGGCGGGCCGCGGTGTCCTCGCCCACCGCCGCGGCCTGGGCGTCGCCCCCGTCCACGGCGGGGCGCAGCAGCTCGCCGAGCCCGCGTCCGGGCGCCGGCGCGGTGCCCGGCGACAGGAGCACGTCGTATCCGTCCGCGGCGAGTGCGGTGCCGTCCGGCAGGACCCACGCGTCCAGCAGCCCCGAAGCCTCCAAGGCGGCCTCCAGTCCGGCCCGGTCCTCCGCCGGCAGCCCGTCGCGGAAGTCCACCAGCCGCCACAGCGGCGCGCCGGGAAGGTGCTCCCGATGGCCCGTCGTGCGGGTGTGCGCAGGCGCGGGGGCACGGCGGCCGCCCGCCTCCAGCGTGCTGAGCTCCCCCCGGATCTCACCGGTACGCGCGATCAGGTCAGCCAGCCGCCGGGCCGCTTCGGCCGCGAGCCCGGCCAGCCGCGCCGAAGCCTCGCCGTGCGCCCGGGCGGCGTGGCCGCGGGCCGGGTGGGGACCGTCGCAGTGCCGGGTCCACTCCTGGAGTTCGTCGAGCAGGCCCGCGAGGTCGGGGCAGGGCAGTTCGGTCCAGGCGCGAGCGCTCTCCCGTACGTCGTCCAGCAGGGCCTGCCCGGCGGCAGCGGCGGCTTCCTCCGCCCGGCCGAGCGCCTCGGTGGACCGGTCGTGGTCGGTGTCCGCCTCGTCCAGGCGGACGGCTGCCTGGCGCCGTCGTTCGGCCGCGCGCTCGGCAGCCTCGGCGAGGTCCTCCGCGTGGGCGAGGGCACGGCGGCCCCGGTCCATCGCCTGCTCGGCCGCCCGCCGCAGCTCCGTTTCGGGAAGCGGGCCGTCACCGGGCAGTTCGATCCGGGCGGCGTCCGTCGCCTCCCGCACCGTCCGGAAGGTGTCCTCGGCGAGCAGCCCGGCCGTACGCAGCCGGTTCTCGGCGGCACCGAGCCGGTCCAGCGCCCTGGTGCGGTGGCGGTCGGCCTGCTCCTGGTCGTCGCGGGCCCGGTCCCGGGCCCGGGCCGTCCGGTCCGCCGCGTGCGCCGCCTGCTCCAGTTCCCTGGCGTCGCGCATCTCCGGGCCCTCGCGCAGGGCGGCGTCCTGGGCCTGTAGCCGGGCCTGGGTCTCCTCCAGCACGGCGATGCGTTCCTCGGCGGCCGCTCGTTCCCCTTCGGCCCGGCCCCGCTGCTCCTGGGCGGCGGCGAGGTCCCGCTGGAGGTGTTCGTAGCGGGAGTGCTCGGCGCGCGGGAGGCGGGCGCGGCGCCGCGTGGCGATGCGCGCGTACCGGCGGTAGTGGTCCAGGAAGCCGGAGGCCGCCCGCTCGGCGGCGGAGGCGGCTGCCAGCTCCTCCTTCTCCTCGTCCAGGGAGCGGAAGGCCTCGGCCACATCGGCGATGACCGCCTGGTCCACGGGCGGCAGGGCCTCGGTCAGCGCCCGGGAAAGGGCCGCCTCGTTGGGGCGTTTGGACAGCTGCGGCTGGCGCAGCTGGATGAGCAGGTCGACCAGGGCGCCGTAGCGCTGCTCCCCCAGCCCGAACAGTGCCTCGTCGACCGCCCGGCGGTAGGCCTTGGCCTGGTCGTACACCATGCCGTGGCCGGCGACGGCCTCGGCCAACCGGTCGCGGGACAGCGCTGTGCCGGTGGCGTCGAGCAGGCTGAGCGATGCCGCGGCGGGGGCTCCCCGGCCGTGGTCGATGCGCTGGCCGTGGTCGATGCGCTGGCCGGTGAGTGCGTACCAGTGGCGTGCGATGCCGCGCCCGCTCACGGCCTTGAGACCGCACAGCAGGGTGCGGAAGTGCGGTGCTCCGCCGGCTTCGTCGAGCCTGCCGAACTCGATCCAGGTGTAACCGAGACGCTCGGAGTGAGGATGCTCGCCGCCGAGGAGGAGGTTCCACTCCATTCGCTTGCCGGGGTCCCCGTCGGGTTCCACACGACGGGAGCTGAGGTCTCCGTCGAGCAGGAACGGCAGGGTCAGGGCCAGCACTTTGGACTTGCCGGTGCCGTTGTTCCCGCGCAGCAGCAGCCGACCGTCCCGGAAGTGGAACTCCTCGACGTCGTAGTGGAACAGGTCGACCAGGCCGATGCGCAGGGGCTGCCAGCGGGATCGCTCGGGAACGGGGAGGCGGGTCACGGAAGGCTGGCCTTTCGCTGTGCCGGCATGCGGGCGGGCGTGGGTTCGATGACGACGGTCGGGCCGACCGCGTACCGGGCGAGAGCGGGGCGCGGCGCCACCCCGCCGTCCGTCCGGGAGACCAGTCCGAGAGCGGTCAGCCGGGCGACGGCCTGCTCGGCGAGCTCTGCCTCCATACCCGGCTCCCGGGCGGACTTGGCCCAGAATCCGCCGTGCTCGGCAGCCAGTTCCCGGACCCGGGCCGCCAGCTCACCCACGCCGACCGGGCCGTCTGCAGCGGCGAGGTACTCGGCGAGCAGCAGCGTCACATGACCGTACGTGCCCTGCTCGGGCATCCGGAGGTCCGTGAGGTCGTCGTCCGGGTCGACCATCGCGATGCCTTCGGCCCGCACCTCCGGAACGAGTCCGGTCAGCTCGGTGATGCGGGCGGTGAGGAAGCCGCGCTGCCGTGTGAGGTACGCGAGTTCGACGTCGTCGAGTTCGTCGTAGTAGAGGACCGGGTCGTCGAGCAGCCGTCGGGTCAGCATGCGCCGCATCGCCCGGAACCGCAGCTCGTCGCTGTCGAGGGCGGTCTCCGCGACGAGTTCGGCGAGCCGGCCCTCCAGGGATTCCGCGTCGACGGTGGAAGGTCCGCGCCGGGCGGCGAGCAGACCGGCCAGTACCCGCCGTTCCACGTCGTACAGCACGTCGCCCGCCCCGCTCACGTACGCCTCCTCGTCACCGGCGACGCGCCGCAGCACACCGAGGCTGAGCAGGAGCCGTACGACGGCGGCCAGGTCGAGGCGCTCGTCGCGCCGGTCGAGGGTGAACTCGACGCCCGCGGCGATCAGGTGGGGGTCGGCGGCATCGAGGACGACCTGGTCGGCGAGGCGGCCGAGCGCGATCTGGGCCTCACCGCGTTCCAGGGCGGCGAGGGCGAGGCAGAGCAGCACGTACCGGCGCCGGGTGAAGGGGGCGGCCGCGCGGGTCGCCTCGCGCGCCGGGTGGGTGGGGTCGGTCAGCGTGCCGGGAACCTTCCGCAGCCGGGCCGCCTCGGCATCGGCATGGAGCGTCCATCCGGTGTTCCGGTCGAACCATTCGCGCAGTTCGGAGGCGTGCCTGCGGACGAGCCGGAACTCGTCGGCGTGACTGCCACGGGCGAGCAGCAGCGGCTGCTTCAGCAGCGCGCGGGCCGCCTTGCGCAGATCGGCGGCGTGCTGCCCGTCGAGCACCTCCGCGAGCTGCTGACCGCTCACAGCTCCCCCTCCCCGTCCGTCAGGTCGACGATCTCGATGAGGTGGTCGGGTCCGCGGAAGACACCGCCGGGTGTCCGTACCTCAGCGGTGGTCCCGTCGGCCAGGCTGCTGAGCCGGATCTCCATGGAGCCGTCGTTGCTGGTGGCCACGGTGTGCCGCATGCCCGGCCGCCAGGTGGCCAGCGCGTCGCCGAGCAGCTGGAGGAACAGTCCGAACGCGATCGGGTCGAGCTCGCCGAGCCCGGACAACCGCGTGGTCCCGCCGGTGCCGAGCCGGGCGCGGGCGGCGGCGGTCTCGGCGCGCTGCTTGGCGGCGACTTCGGCGAGCTGCCGCCGCCGTTCCTCCCGGTCCTCGACCTTGCGCGGCTTGCCGCGCCGCTCGTAGCTGCCGGTCCGCCGCAGCTGGGGGCTGATCCGCAGCGGCTCCGCCCCCGCCCACGGCGTACCGGCGGGGACCGGCCGCGCGGCCCGCGCGGCGAGGGTGTCGGCGTCGACGGTGAGGTGCCGCGCGGGGTAGAGGCCGAAGGCGGTCCGCCACAGCCGGTGCCGGGAGTCGTCGTCGGGCGCCTCGGCGAACCAGCGGGCGAGGGTGCGGAAGTCCGTCGACCGGTCGGACCGGCCGGCCCGGCGTTCGTTCAGCGCCCGTACGACGGCCAGCAGCTGGGGAATCGCCCCGAGGGCCCGCCCGCGCAGCAGCCGGGCCTGCGATTCGCGGCCGTCCCTGCTGATGAACCACGCCGCAAGCCCGGCCCACCGCCCCGACCAACGCTCAAGGGCGTCCCGTTCGGCCTGCGGAGTCTCCTCGGGCGCGGCATCGGCGGCCTCGCGCGCGGCGGCCGCCCGCAGCAGGCCCTCGATCAGGCCGCCCTCCTCCAGCTCCACGATCAGCCGGGCGATCCGCCCGCCGAGGGTGATCAGGTCCTGGATGAAGCGTTCGAGGTACTGGATGAGCCGGTCCTTGTAGGCGAGGAAGACCTCTTCCTCCACCTCGTGGAGATCGATGGTGCGCTGGAGCGACCCCATGAAGGCCCGGGCGTTGTCGGCCAGTGCGCCGAACCGGCTGGCCAGCGCATCGAGCGCCAGGTGCGCCTTGGCCGGATCGGGCTCGTCCTCGGCGGCGAGCACCAGCAGGGCCCGCAGGTGGGTGACGATGTCGTGCAGGGCCACGGCCTGCAGCGCACCACGCCGCCCGAGCGCCTCGTCGTACGCGCCGAGCGCTTCCTCGGCCGCCTCCCCCGCCTGGGTGAGCTGGTAGATGAACCGCTTCCGGTAGAAGTCCTCGACGGCGGTGACCCGCGCGGTGTCCGGGTCGGCCCGCAGGTTCCCCCACCCGACGAGGCTGTCCAGCGCCTTGACCACGGCGTCCGGCCCCCCCGGGCCCCCCCCCGCCGGTAGCGCGGCGGACACCTCCACGGGGCGCCGAAGAACGGCGCACCAGTCGCTTAATAACCACTGACGCTGCCGACGACCAATCCAGTGTAGA
>NZ_JBHXTC010000003.1:192771-247441 GCF_042677605.1 Streptomyces sp. NPDC127106
GGGGGGGGGGGGGGGCGGGGCGCGCCCCCGCCCCGCCCCCCCGCCCCCCCGCCCCGCCGCCCCCCCCCCCGCCCGCGCCCCGCCCCGCGCCCCCCCCCCCCCCCCCGGCCGGTAGCGCGGCGTACACGTCCTCGGGCCGCAGATGAACGGCGAACCGCTCCTTGGCGGTGACGAACGCCCGCATCACGTGCCGGTAGAGCACGGCGTTCGGCGCGGTGAGGTGGGCGAAGGGACCGTACGCGCCTGGCTGTGCTCCCCGACCGGTGGTGCTGTGGGTCATCGCGGGCCATTATCCCGCACCGGGTGCGGCCCGGGGCAGGGGTTCGGAGGAGCTGGCGGAATCTCGCCGGTGGGTCACCCCCGCGGTGACCTCGATGACCGGGCGAGTGCGTGACCGACGGCCGAACGCGGAAGCGGGGCCGTCTCCGTCCCACGGCGTGGGGTGGAGACGGCCCCGCTTCGCACGGAGCCCGGCCGGGTGCTGCCGTTACGGCTGGTAGATGTCCTTCCAGCCGCTCCAGTGGCCACTGGCCGCGCGGGTGGTCTGGCTGATGGTGCCGTTGGCGATGGCGGTCAGTCGGAATCCGTCTCCGACCGGGGTGCCCAGGAGCTTGCGGGTGTAGCCGGGGTTGCCCACGACCGCGGTCACGTCTCCCCATACGGTCCAGTTGCCGTCGGCCCGGCGGGTGGTGTGGTGGATCCGGCCCTCGGAGGCCGCGGCGAGCTGGAACTCGGCGCCGGTGCCGGCGCTGGCCGAGGCTTCGATCGAGGCCAGCGGGCTGGCGATGGGCAGCTGGGCGAAGGGGTGCCAGTTCCCGGGCGCGATCTGGGCGGAATGGTGGGCCCGGCCCTCGGAGAGGACCGCCATGTGGGGCTGGCCGTTCACCGAGGCGAGGGTGATCTGGTCGATCTGCGCCGGGGTACCCGGGACGAGCCGCCAGGGGTCCCAGCGATCGGGGTAGCGGGTCGTCAGGTAGACCTTGCCGTCCGCGACCGCGGCGACGACCATGTTCCAGCCGTCCTGGGCGGCGGCCATCTGCGTCGCCTTGGGCAGGCTTCCGGCGGCGGCGGTGGCGTCGCCCCAGGGCTGCCACGTGCCGGAAGAGGATCGCACGCTGTGGTGGATCTTGCCGTCGGCCAGGGCCAGTACGTGGAGCTGGCTGTCGGTGCCGATGGTGGCGACCTGTTCGACGTTCGCGAGTTCGCCGGTTTCGGGCGTGGTGTCCTGGACGCTGCCTCCGGTGAACCCGTGCCAGACGCGTCCGCCGGCGACGGCGACCATGTGGCCGCCCTGGGTGGTGGTGGCGTCCGCGAGCGAGGTGGCCGTGTTGTTGTTGTCCCACTGGATGCCGCTGTTAAGCGTGGCCGTGGAGTCGTTGCCCGCCTTGTCGGTGGCGTAGGCCTTGATCTCGTAGCGGCCCTCACCCATCTTCGGCAGCAGTACCGAGGCCTTCCCGTGCCAGGCCTCCACCCGTCGGGTGGGCTGATCGGTGTTGATGCCGAACCGGTAGGTCTGGACGTGGTCCCCGCCCTCGGCGCCTTCCGCGGTGAAGGTGGCGATGCCCTTGTCGGGATCGATGTCGATCTTCGGGGCGGGCGGTGTGGTCCGCTTCACGGTGAACCGGCCGGCGCCTTCCCAGCGGGACGCGCTCGTGCCGTCGTCGGCCTGGACTTCCCAGGCGTACGACTCGTCCCGGGCCAGCCACGCGTCGGGGATGCGGAAGTCGGCGAGGCCGCCACTGGGAACGTTGACGGTGGCTTCGTTGAACCAGCCGCCCTGATCGACGTGGTGCAGGCGGAACCGTGCGGTCACGTTCCCGCTGTCGGGGTCCGAGATCCGCGCGCGCAGGTGCACACCGTCGGCGATGTTGGTCTTGCCGATGTAGCCGTGGGCGGTGGGCTGGGGAGTCATGTGCAGCTCGCCGGGGGTGTTCGGCGTCTGGTTGTACTCGATGGAGAGGGTGGCGCTGTTGAGGAACTTCTTCCACCCGTAGGTGTCGGACTCGTTCTCCGCCTTCAGCCCCAGCGTGACGTCGGACCAGCCGGCCGCGGCCGCTTCCTTCATCTTGTTGGTGACGTCGAACTCCACGCCGCCCGCCGGGCAGTTGGGGCCCCATCCCTTGGCCGTGTTCACCGTGGCCAGGTGCTGGGTCCAGTCCGGCTGGGTCCGCCACGTGGTGCTGGAGCTGATCGCGCCGGTGAACCAGAGCTGTACGGGCCGGGGTTCACAGGACCAGGACCATTCGAGCTGGGTGGAGAACGTGCCCCGGATGACGTTCTTGCCGGCGAACCCGGCCGTGTCCATCCGGTACAGCGACCGGGAGAGGCCGTTGGACTCGTTCTCGTAGCCGACCCGGGCCAGTTCGTTCTTGTTCCAGTACGCGGTGTCCTGGAATTTCTTGTACACCCGGGTCCAGGCGATCCGGCCGCCGCTCATCCACGGGTCGATGAAGACCGGGAAGACGGTGTCCTTGCCCTTGAGGATCTTCTGGTCCGGGACCACCTTCAGGCTGGAGCCGTCCACCTTGGTGGCCATCGCCGCCTGCTTCGCGTTCAGACCCGGCTCCCACGCGGTGGAGGCGCTGCCGTCCTGTACCGCGGGGGCGCCGACGCCCTGCGCCGCCGGGGCGCTCCGCGCCGGCGGGGCGACCTTCTGCTGTCCGGCGGTCGGCGTCGACTCCCACATGGTCGGGGTCGGTCCGCCGAAGACGATCCGCCCGGCCGCGTCCTTCGCCGTCAGGTTCCCGTGCCCGTCGGCGGCCACCGAGAGGTTCTTGGTCTTGAGACCGAAGCCGATCTCGGCGAGCTTCGGATTCGCCGCCGCCTCGGCCGACTTGACCTCGAGGACCTGGGAGAAGCCCTCGATTCCGGCGCGGACCTTCAGGTCCACTCCCGGGAGCACCTCGGGGTAGGTCGCGGTGTCTCCGCTGATCCGCGGCTTCGGCAGGGCCTGCGGCCAGGTCAGCGAGATCTCCTTGTCCCCGTCGGTCAGGCTGACCAGGGGTCCCGTACCGCCGCCGGACAGCGAGAGGGGAAGGAGCGAGGCCTTCGGCGTCAGAACGCCCTTGGCCGAGACCTGCAGGGAAGCGTCGAGGTCAACCCACTTGCCACCCCTCTTGACCCACTTGGGGCTGGTGTGGCGCTCCAGGGTAAAGGTGCCGGAAGGGTTCGCGAACGTGCGGGTGTCCTCCGTCCGCTTCTCCAGGATCTCCACCGGCTGCCCGCCGGCACGGGCGCCGTCCTGCGCTTTCTGCTCAGGTGTCAGATCCTTCGCGCCCGCGGCAGGCAGCGCAGCGGGGGCCGGGACCGCGTGAGCGGGCGTCAGGCCGACGCACAGACCGGTGAGCGCGAGCGCAGCCAGGGCCTTCGGCCAGGGCTGTGGTCGTCGTGGGCTCCTCGCGGGAGGGGCGGAGTGCATGGCGAAACCATCCAAGGGTGACGGCGATCGGAAGGGGCGACCGCCTCGTCGGCGGCACGCGTGAGGTTCGGAGGTGCCGCATCCAAGCGGGTGGATGACCGGAGACGGGCCGGAAATCACACACCCAGAACCTTAGGGAACTAGATCATACTTATACTCAACCTTGAACTCGCCCTGGATTTCTCCGCCCTGGATTTATCCCGTCCCCGGGCTTACGGGCAATTCGGAAGAGGTACTTCCGATTCCACTATGGACCGCCTTGACGATGCATAACCCTGACGGGATTGATCGTTTACTGTGTGCGCGATAGGAGCGCTGATCGTCAACGCTCCTCATTCTGCATAGAGGAACTGCGTGAGTCCGTCACACATACACCAGAGAACCGAGCCCCATTGGAGCTCCGACAACGTCTGGAACTGGCCCAAGCACATTCGCCGTTCCGCACAGGCCATTGCCATCACCGTCATCTCCGCCCTGCTGCTGTCGGCGGGCGTGAGCACCGCGCAGGCTGCCGAGCGGTTCAAGGTCCGCGGTACGCAGACCGAGCCGGTGCTCACCGGTGCCAAGGTCCCGGTGAAGTCTCCGCCGAAGAACGAAGCGGCGCAGAACGCCCAGAAGAAGGCGCCCAAGGTCACGTGGCCCAAGGGCGGCGAAGCGCTCGTGGAGCCCGGTTCCACCGTGGCGGCGCGCGCGAAGGCCCCTTCTCCCGATCGCAGTGAGGTCGGCGGCCTTCCCGTCGGGATACGTTCCGCGGAAGTCCCGTTCACCCGGGCGGGAGCGGCGGCGGCCCCGGCGGCCCCGGCCAATGTGAAGGTCTCGGTCAAGAATCAGGCCCACGCCGAGAAGGCCGGTATCAACGGTGTACTGATGGCCGTGGAACCGGGCGCGGGCGCGCCTTCGCCCGGCAAGGTCGAACTCGCCGTCGACTACTCCGCGTTCGCCGGAGCGTTCGGAGCGAATTTCGCCGGCCGCATGCGCATGGTGCAGTACCCGGCGTGTGTGCTGACGACACCGGAGAAGGCCGAGTGCCAGACCGGGACTCCGGTCGACAGCGGAAACGACGTCAAGAACAAGACGCTGACCGCCCGTATCGCCCTGACCGACGCCGGCGCCGGCGCCGGCGTCAAATCGTCGCAGCAGCTGTCCGCGAAAAGTGCCGCCGCCGCGGCTCCGATGGTCCTGGCCGCTGAAGGCGGCGCGTCCGGAACCGGTGGGGACTTCAAGGCGACGCCTCTGGCCCCCACGGCGAGCTGGCAGGCCGGCGGGGCTTCCGGTGACTTCAACTGGACCTATCCCATGTCCACCCCGGAGGCTCCCGGAGACCTCTCTCCCGAGCTCGGGCTGAACTACTCCGCGCAGAGCGTGGACGGCCGCATGGCCGCCAGCAACACCCAGCCCTCGCACGTGGGCGACGGGTTCGAGCTCACCTCCGGCGGGTTCATCGAGCGCCGCTTCCAGCCGTGCTCGGACGTCCCCGGCTCCGGAGTGAACTACAAGGACGGCAAGGGCGACCTGTGCTTCGCCTCCGAGAACGCCATCCTCTCCCTCAACGGCTCGGGCACCGAGCTGGTCAGGGATGACGCCACCGGCACCTGGAAGGGCGTCAAGGACGACGGCTCCAAGATCGAGTACCTCACCGGTGCCACCAACGGTGACGCCGAAGGCGGCTACTTCCGCCTGACCACCGTCTCCGGCACGGTCTTCACCTTCGGCCTGAACCGGCCGGGCAACTGGAAGACCGGCGACCAGGAGACCAACTCCGCCTTCACCGTCCCGCTGTACGGCAAGGACGGCGGCAAGCAGCGCGCCTGGCGCTACAACCTCGACCACGTCGCCGACGTGCAGGGCAACGCCATGGTGTACTACTACGCCAAGGAGACCAACCGCTACGGCGCCGACAAGAAGCTCCAGGGCGTCGAGTACACCCGCGGCGGCCACCTCAGCCGCGTCGAGTACGGCCTGCGGACCGGCGCCGAATACGGCACCAAGGCCCCGGCCAAGGTCCTGATCGAAACCGCCGAACGCTGCCTGCCCGGCGCGGACTGCTCGGACGCCAAGTTCACCAAGGAGAACGCCAAGAACTGGCCCGACGTTCCCGTCGACCAGTACTGCGCCCCCGGGAAGGAGTGCAAGAACCAGCACGCCCCGACCTTCTGGACCCGCAAGCGGTTCTCCGCCATTACCACCCAGGTCCTCACCCGGGGCGCGTACAAGGACGTCGACCGCTGGGACCTGACCCACTCCTTCCCGCAGACCGGCGACGGCACCAGCAACGGCCTGTGGCTGGCCTCGGTCAAGCACACCGGCAAGACCAACGGTGAACTCAGCACCCCGGAGATCACCTTCTCCGGGGTGCAGCTGGCCAACCGCGTCGACGGCCTGGAGGGCCTGCCGCCCTTCATCCGCTACCGCATCAACGCCATCAGCACCGAATCCGGTGGTCTGATCGGCATCACCTACTCCGCGCCCGAGTGCAACCGCGACGGCACCCTGCCGGCTTCGGACGCCGACAACACCCTGCGCTGCTACCCGGTCAACTGGTCCGCGCCCGGGCAGCCCATCGGCCCCGACGGCCGTCCCAAGCCCTACAAGGACTACTTCCACAAGTACGTCGCCACCCAGATCGTCGAGAACGACCTCGTCGGCGGATCCCCCTCGACCGTCACCCGGTACGAATACTCCGGTGCCCCGGCCTGGGCCTACGACACCTCCGAGTTCCTCCGCGACACCGAGCGCACCTGGAACCAGTGGCGCGGCTACGGCAAGGTCATCACCCGCACCGGGGACGGCGCCGACCAGCGCACCCGCTCGGAGAACGTCTACTTCCGGGGCCTGGACGGCGACCGCACCGCCTCCGGCGGCACGCGCAGCGTCAAGGTCGCCGACTCCGAGGGCAACCAGATCACCGACCACCTCTCCCAGGCCGGTGTCACCCGCGAAACCCTCACCTACAACGGCGACGGCGGCCCGCTGATCTCGGCGACCACGTACGAGCCGGTCATCAGCGCACCGACCGCGACCCGCAACCGCACCGGGACGACGCCACTCACCGCGCAAAGGTTCAACAACGGTGCGCAACGCACCCGCACCACCGTCGAGGGCGGAGGACTCCGACGCACCGCGGTGGAGAAGACGTACGACGAGCACGGCCTGGTCACCAAGGTCAACGACCTGGGCGACACCTCCACCGGCAGCGACGACCGCTGCGTCCGTACCGAGTACGCCCGCAACGCCGGCAAGCACCTGCTGGATCTCGTCTCCCGCCAGGAGACGGTCTCCGTCGCCTGCGACGCCACCGCCCAGCGGCCCGCGCACGTCATCTCCGACGAGCGCACCCTGTACGACGGCAAGGCCTTTGGTGAGACCCCAACCAAGGGCGATGCCACCAGCGCCGAAGAGCTGGCCGAGTACATCAACGGCCAGCCGCGCTACGTGACCGCCGGGGCGGAGAAGTTCGACCAGTACGGCCGCTCGGTCGAGACCACGGACGCCCTGGGCAACACCTCCAGGACCGAGTACACCCCGGCCACCGGCGAGATGCCGCACCAGGTGGTCACCACCAACCCCCTCGGCCACACCAAGACCGACATCATTGACCCGACCCGTGGCCTGACCCTGACCGAGATCGACGGCGATGGACGGCGGGAAGAATCCGAGTACGACGCCCTCGGCCGCCTGGTCAAGGGCTGGGAAGCCGGCCGGACGCGAGCCCAGAAGCCCGACGTCGAGATCTCCTACCTGATCCGCAAGGACGGCCCCTCCGCCGTCACCACGCGCACGCGTCTCGCCGACGACACGTACACCGTCAGCCACGAGCTGTACGACGGCCTGATGCGCTCGCGCCAGACCCAGGCCACGCGCTCCGACCTCAACCAGAACGACGAGTCGCGCGCGGGCAGGGTCGTCACCGACACGGTGTATGACTCCCGTGGTCTGGAAGTCAAGCAATCCGGTCCCTACCTGGAGAAGAGCAACCCCGGTACCTCCCTGGTATCCGTCCCGGACAACCAGATCATCCGCCAGCACGGCTACCTCTACGACGGCGCCGGACGCAAGACGGCCGATCTGTTCTACAGCCTCGGCACCGAGAAGTGGCGCACCACCACCACCTACGAAGGTGACCGGCTGCACGTGGTCCCGCCCGAGGGGAGCACGGTCACCACGACCATCAGTGACGCCCGGGGCAACCCGGTGGAACTGCGGCAGTACAAGGGACGACAGGCCGGCGGCGAGTTCGACAGCACCCGCTACGGCTACGGCCCCGGTGGTGAACTGACCCGGGTCGTCGACCCGGTCGGCAACACCTGGCAGAACGAGTACGACCTACGCGGCCGCAAGACCAAGGAGCACGACCCCGACCGCGGCACCACTACCTACACCTACAACGACGGCGACCAGCCCGTCTCCACCACCGACGCACGGGGCAGAAGTATCCATGTCTCCTATGACAAGCTCGGCCGGCCGATCGAGCAGCGCGAAGGCGGGCCCGAGGGTCCGAAGCGTGCAGAGTGGACCTACGACACGCTGTCCAAGGGCCAACTGACCTCCTCGACCCGCTATACCGAGGGTAAGCCGTACACCACCTCCGTCCTCGGGTACGACAACTCCGGAGCCCCGACCGGGGCCAAGGTCACCGTCCCGGAGGGGCAGGGCACACTTTCCGGAAGCTACGAGTCCAAGGTCGACTACAACAGCACCGGTGACCCCGCCTCGGTGCATCTCCCCGCTGCCGGTGGTCTCCCTGCGGAGAAGCTGGACTTCAGTTACAACGCGGCGGGCATGCCCAGCACCCTCAAGGGAGCGGCCGAGTACATCAGCAGCACCCGGTACACGCCCTTCGGCGAGCTCATGCAGTACATGCAGGGCGCCAAGGGCAAGCGCATGATCCACACCAACTACCTGGACGACTCGACCCGCCGGGTCACCAAGTCCTTCGCGGACCGCGAGGTCGCCCCGTTCGAACTGTCCGAGGTCGACTACACCTACGACCCCGCGGGCAACATCACGTCGCTCAGCGAGCTGCGGGAGAAGACGACCCGCGACACCCAGTGCTTCCGCTACGACCACCTGCGTCGCATGACCGAGGGCTGGACCGCCAAGGAAAGCTGCGCGAGCGGCCCCTCCTCGGCCACCGTCGGCGGAGTCACCCCCTACTGGCACTCCTACACCTTCGACCCCACGGGCAACCGCACCAGCGAGATCAAGCACGACGTCGGCAGCGGCGAAACCCGACGGACCTACACCTACCCGGCCGCCAAGGGCAGCCAGCCGCACACACTGAGCAGCGTCGACAATGCCGGACCGACAGGGACCCGCAAGGACTCCTACGCCTACGACGCCACCGGCAACACCACCCTCCGCAAGATCGGCAACTCCGAGCAGAAGCTCGAATGGGATACCGAGGGACAACTCACCAAGGTCACTGAAGGCACTCAGGTCACCGAATACGTCTACGATGCGGAAGGCAACCGCCTGCTGCGCAAGGACCCCTCGGGAACCACGCTCTACCTGGGCGGCACCGAAGTGTCCCTCGACACGGACGGCAAGACCAAGGCCACCCGCAGCTACACCTTCGGCGACTCAACCGTCGCCGTCCGCTCCTCTGACGGCAGCGTCTCGTACCTCTCCGCCGACCACCACAACACCGCGACCCTCGCGGTGGACGCGGCAGGGTCCATGGCCGCCACGCGGCGGGACTTGACCCCCTACGGCGAGACCCGGGGTGCGGCACCTCAATCCTGGCCGAACCAGAAGGGCTTCGTCGGAGGTACTGTCGATGCGTCCACCGGACTGAGTCAGTTGGGTGTCCGCTCCTACGAGCCGGCCACCGGACGATTCCTGTCGGTCGACCCCCTGATCGACGTCAACGACCCGCAGCAGATGAACGGGTACGCGTACGCCAACAGCAACCCGGTGTCCATCTCGGACCCCGACGGCAAGATCGTCCCCCTCCTCGCCGCAATCGCCCTCCGTATAGCAGCACAGCAGATCGCCAAGGAGATCGCCCGCCGTGCCGCGATCGAGGCGGCCAGGAGGGCTGCCGCCGAACTGGCCAAGCGTCTGGCCATAGAAGCCGCCAAAAAGGCTGCCCAGGAAGCAGCGAAAAAGGCTGCGGAAGAGGCAGCCAAGAAGGCAGCTGTCGAAGCCGCCAAAAAGGTGGCAGCCGAGGCCGCCAAAAAGCAGGCAGCAAAACAGGCGGCACAGCAGGCCGCCAAGAGGAAGGCAGCACAAGAGGCCGCCAAGAAGCCGGCGAAAAAATCGCCACCTAAAGCAAATGCGGCAGGGAAGAAAACAGCCGGAAACTCACACAACAAGGTTCCCGGCGGTAAGGATATACGCGCATCCAAGCCGAGTTCGACGCAGCGCAAGGGGGAATACCACACGCCGGAGACACCAAGACTCAAGGAGGCCATCAATCCGACGAACTCTCAGACAAATTGCCGGAGTTGCGCACTGGCTGTAGACTCCTCCCTGGCCGGGAATCCAGCAACGTCTATCGGGTCCATCAAGGCCGGCGACCCTCGCGTACTGGAACGATTCTACCCGGGCCAGCAGTTCAGCTCGTCGAATGTGAGCAGCATCGTCGAAACGATGAGCAAGGCGGGTGATGGCGCACGCGGGTTCATCGTGGGAATGCGAGGCAGTCGAGGTCACATATTCAACGTCATCAACAAAAATGGCCGCGTCATCTTCCTTGATGGGCAACAAGGAAAGGCATCTCTGGACTATTGGACGCGATGGCTTTTCATGAGGACAAATTGACAATGATCGACAAATCCAAAGCATCGAAACTCGCGACCGACTTCCTCGCGGAGACCAAGCCGGTAGATACGGAGCCGTTGAGTGTCGCAGTGAACGAGATTTCACGAACTGACGACTACTGGGTCATTCCGTGGAATTCGGCGAAGTTTGAGAAGACCCAGGATGACCGGGACTTCCTCGTCGGATGTTCGGCAATCGCAGTGGATGCGAAGAGCGGAGCATGTCGCTATATGTCTCTGGCCGAGGAGCAAGCCCTATGGGCGGCAGAGGATGCATCAGCTGACTAGCCAGGGGCTACTCCTTGTCTCGGCCCGCCGGATTCCCGGCGGGCCGTTTCATTTTCCTCATTCCTGGCGGCGTCATCGTAGAGTGAGGGTACTCACTGTGCGAGGACGCCTCGGCTGTTGCGATGGTCGCGACCAGGGTGAGGGAGTTGCGGATCACCTCGGCGGTACACGAGGCGGACACCGAGGACGGCATTTGGGGCAGAAGCATGTATGTGCAGCAACGCCAAAGGGCTCGCCCGACGCCGGGACGGTCCCGCAGTCGTCGCTAGTGGACACCGGCGTCGGCCGCACCCGCGGGCTGATAGCGAGCCCTCCCTGCCCGGCATGGACCATGGCAGGCAAGCGCCTCGGCTTGATCTACCAGTCTCTCGTGCACCAGGCCGTGGCGGACCTGCCGTCGGCCGGGACACCCGCGAACGGCTCCTCGCCGCCTGCCAGGACCAGCGGTCGCTGTTGGCCGCCGAACCCATGCGCTACCTCCACGCCCTGCACCAGGCCGGCGCGCCGGAATGGGTGCTGATGGAGGAGGTTCCCGACGCCGCTCCGTTGTGGCAGCAGTACGCCGCCGTACTGCGCTCCCCCGTGGGCGAAGCTCGTTGTCGATGAACTGGTCGACTTCACCGGGCAAACCGCCCCTGGCATGCCTCGCCGTCCACAGTAGGTACGCCGTCCCCCCTTCAGTCGGATATGAGAACGGGGTCCGGGAGAGGATCAGTCCTCCGGAACTCAGCGGTCGCCCGGGCCGCCGAGGTAGCGCACTTCAGAGTTTGAAGGCCCGTCATGCTACGCAATACTCAATGGCAGGAAGAATGAGCGAGCAGAACCGTACTGCCCCCGAGTGGTTTCACGGAGGCACCAAGCTTTACCGATCACTCCTGATCCTCGTGGAGGGACATCCGGATGCGTTGGAGGCCGCGGTTTCCTCCACGGTCCCGAGCGGATCCGCGGCGGACATGATGTTGGACTTCCTGTCCGACGAACTCACGCGTACCGGATTCACCGACGACTGGGCAGTCACACCGCGCGGGCAGCAGATCGAGGACCTGATCGACGTGTTCAACGACATCGCACAGCCCGAATGACCTGTCCGTAGACGGGTTGAAACGCCGCGCCTGCTGCTCGCAGGACCGCGGAGGCCCCGCCGGATTCTCCGGCAGGGCCTCCGCCCGTTCCGGACCGATGCAGAGCTCCGGCTGGCCATGAAAACGGCCCGTCCAGCAGGCGATCGGGAAAAGCGTGTCGCCGGAGGCGTCGGTGACCGTGATTCGGTTGCCGGCCGTGCGGCGGAGGCGGGTCACCGCCGGGCACGGCCCGTCGCCAGCTGAGTCTCGGTGAGCTCTACAACACCCGCCCGCGGCCAGCCGCTGCCCCGGGCCTCCCCTTGACCCGCCCTGGCTCAGCACACGAAGGTCCGAGACCTGTTCCCGACCCCGCTCCGGCGGCTTCCCGGCCCACGGATCGGCTACAGAGCGCCAATACGCCGCGTACCCGTCCGGAACGCCTACAAGGCGACGGAGGCACCACCGTTCATGACATCCCGTCAGGATCCGTCCCGCATGCGTCGAACGTGTGCGTCTGATTTGCGTGAAGATATCGTCGTAGCGCACGTGGTGCGTGTGTCTGTGGCTCACCCCCGGCGCGCTTCAACAGCGTGCCCTACATGCTGGTGGCGTGTCTGTGACGAAGGTGGACTGGATCAGGGCATGCGTACCGGGCTTCCCAGGAGTTGTTCGGCCCGGCCGACCACCCCGACCGGCGTCACCGGAGCGAGAACTCGGACCTTGAGCAGCTTCGCGCCACGTGTGAGGGGCGCGTCGAGGCGCTTCGGCCCCCGCACCGCTTCAGCGCCCGCGACCTCCGCAACGCCGTGACCGAACGGCGCGGACGCCCCGTCATCTTGCGCCATGTACCGGCGACGCGAAGGCCCGTAGCGTCGGCCCGCCAGCGGCGCCGAGAGCTGGGACGCTCTGTTCGCCGAGCCATACAGGAAGAAGCACCACCGGAAATGATCAACATCCTCTTCACGGGCATACCCGTCGCGCTGCGGTGCTTCGCCGCCCAGGTCGCCCGACTCCTCCGCAACACCTTCACCCTGACGGCGGCAACCCCGGTCCTCGCCCTCCTCTTCCGGCTCGATCCGGACCGCGAACGGGCCCCCGGCAGATCCGACTGCACGTCGTAGACCTCGCGACCTCCGTCGCCGGCATGACCGCCTTCTTCGTCGCCCAGGACACCTACGCCCGCCGTCCGGCGCCCGAGAACGCGGGCGCGGCCTCATGACCACCCCGCGGCGGGACCCCCTGCGCGACCCGCGCTTCTTCGCCGACCCCTACCCCACCTACGACCGGCTGCGCGGCGGCTGCCCGGTCCAACGGATCCCCACCGGCTCCGGACACCACGCGTACCTGATCACCGGTCACCCCGAGGCCTGCGCGGCGTTCACCGACCCCCGCCTTTCCAAGGACACGGCCCGCTTCTTCGCCGACCGGCCGTCGAACCGCGACCTGCACCCGGCGATCTCCCGCAACATGCTGGCGAGCGACCCACCCGCTCACACCCGCCACCGGCGGGTGACGACACCCTTGTTCACCACCGGACGCGTCCGGGAACTGCGCCCGTACATCACCCGGGTCGTCGACGACCTCATGACCGCGTGGCGACCGGGCGCGGAGGTCGACCTGGTGGCGGACCTGGCAGTACCCCTGCCGGTCACCGTCGTCTGCGAGCTGCTCGGGGCGCCGGAATCCGACCGCACCACGCTCGCCGGCTGGTCCCACGACCTCTTCGACGCGGCCGACACCGACCGCGTCGACGCTGCGTCACACCGGATCGGCGACTACCTGACCCACCTCGTCGACACGGCCCGTGCCGCCCCCGGCGACGGCCCGCTCCACTCCCTCCTGCGCGACTGCGACGAGGGCGGCCTCGACCAGGACGAGACCGTCTCCCTGGCCGCCCTCCTCCTGGTCGCCGGGCACGAGACCACCACCCACTTCATCGGCAACGCCGTCCTGGCCCTGCTCCGGCACCCGGAGGCGTTCGACAGCCTGCGTCGGGACCCGGACCTGATCCCCGGCGCCCTCGACGAACTGCTCCGCTTCGACTCACCGGTGAGCGTGGCCACCTTCCGTCACAGCACGGAGGACCTGCGCGTCGGCGGGGTCGACATCCCAGCGGGCGTCCCGGTGCTCATCGCTCCCGGGGCCGCGAACCGCGACCCGGCGGCGTTCCGCGACCCGCATCGCCTCGACCTCGACCGCAACGCCGGCGGCCACCTCTCCTGCGGCTCGCCGTCAGGCGACGAACACCGACGTCGGACCGGAAGCCTCGCTGGACCTCGGGCCGGGCAGCGGACCGTCCGATCGGAACAGCTCGGTCGCGCGAAGGGCGGTGGAGTCGGCGTCCGCGGGCAGGATGCGACTGGCCTTGCCGCTCCAGGTGACGACGAGCTCGTCACGGGCACGGGTCGCGGCTACGAACACCAATGACCGGGCGCGTTGTTCCTCCAGCCGGTACCGGTCGGGGTTGGCGAGTCGGTACTGCTCGATGCTCTGGCGCGGCACCTGTCCCTCGCCGACGGACGTGAGGAAGACGCGCTGGAATTCGAGGCCCTTGAACCGGTACATGGTGCCGATGCGCACCGCGTCCCGGTCCGAGCGCACGCCTTCCTTGCCCAGCGGGACGACCGGAATCCCGAACGGCTCCAGGGCGAGAACGTTGGCGAACTCCTGGGCGGAGCCTCCGTCGGGCACGGCGACGGCCATGGCCGAATAGGCCGTGCCGTGGACGTCGTGACGTTCCTTGATGAGGGTGGCCACCGCCCTCATCTCGGTAGTCCGGTCGGGGGCACGCCAGAACTGTGGGGCGAGTCCGGTGAGCACGGAACGGTAGCCGTCGAGCGTGTCGGTGGAGGTGTCCAGGTCATCGAAGGACTCACCGGCGATCAGGCGGTTGGCGCTGCCCAGGATCTGCCGGGTGGTGCGGTAGTTGAGCGTGAGGCGCCGTGAGGCCCGTCCCCGGACTTCGACGCCATGGTGGCTCAGGACGACGCGGCTGCCGTAGATCCGCTGGTGGGCGTCCCCGACGAGGAAGATGTCATTGGGTCCCTTGCTGACCATGGCGCGGAGCATCCGCCAGTGCGAGGCGGACAGGTCCTGTGCCTCGTCGACCACGATGTGGCGGTACCGGGGCGTGAGCCACATGCCGCTGCCCGCCTCCCGGTGGATGAGGTCGAGGCCGCCCTGCTCGGCCTTGTGGCGTGCCTGTTCCTCGACGCGGGCCATGCGGCGCTGTTCGAGGCCGGCCGCCTGGTCGGCGATGATCGCGTACGTCGTCCGCCGCGGATGGGCGTCCAGGCGGGCCTGGTACTCCTGGACGAGCTGCCACACGTCGTGTCGCTGAGGTGTGGTGATGCGGGGGCGACCGGTGCGACCAACTCGCCGGTAGAGGTCCCATGAGCCGCACCGGTTCGCGAGGATGACGTGCTTGAACTCGGTGTCGAGGAACTCTGCGTCGTAGTCGAACATGTCGGTCTCGACGCGCACTTCGTGCCACAGGTTCATGGCCGCCTCGTCGTCCAGCGGCCTGCCGATATCCGTGCGGGACTCCTGGACGATCTCGCGGGCGAGCACGTCGACGGACTTGACGTCGACCCGGCGCAGCAGTTCATCGCCGCCGAGATCCCGCAGCCGTTCACGTAGTTCCAGGGCGAGGTTGGTGTTGTACGTAGTGAGCAGCACGGCGCGGGTGTGGCCGGGGGGCAGCCGGTCGACGAGGTGCCGGACACGGTGCAGGGCGACGACCGTCTTGCCGGTGCCGGGGCCGCCGGTCACCTTGGCCGAACCCTTGAAGTCGCCGACGGCGAGCCGCCGCTGTTCCGGGTGGAGGAACAGCCGCCAGGCGTCGAACCCGTTGCCGAGGGCTTCGAGGACGGCGTCGTCGTCGGTCTCGGCCTGGGAGACGGCGCGCCGGGCGGCGCCCGCCCAGTCACGGACGTCAACTGCCTCGCCCTCGGGGCGCCATGTGCTCGTGATCAGGCGTTCCACATCCGCGGGGTCCACGTGGTCGCGCAGGGCGACCAGGACATCGCGGGTGAGTTCCGGGAGGTTGTGGGTGAGCAGCTTGTCCAACTGCTCGTCGGTGGTGATCTTCCGGATGGCCGGCAGCAGGGACGGCACCACGCCGAGTTCGATGAGGCGCTGGTCGTCCTGGGCGGCGAAGAGCGGGGGGCGCAGACTGCTCGTGGACGCGGTGGGTGCCCCACCGGTGGCCGGTCGGAGGGGCTCGACAGTGGCGGGCGCCGTCGCACCGGTCTCGGGTCGCTCGGACAGGGCGACGACGTTGGCGGCGACCTCGCTCTGGTCGACGACCTCGACCGCTCCCGACACGGAGTTGATGCCGACGGTGAGCCGGGCGAGTTCGTCGCGGGCATGGGCACCGTCGCGCACGGCGAGGAGCTGGAGCTCGTCCCCGTCCTCCGTCGAGAGGAGCAGGACCATGCACCGGGCGTCGACGCGTGCGAGGTACAGGTCTCCGTCGTCTCCGGCGGCGCGCAGGAAGGTCAGGCTCAGCGCCTTGTTGTGGCGGTCGGCCCGCAGTCGGCGGACGAAGGTCCCGACCGCGTCCCGTACCGCCCCGCCGCGCCGGGCGATGTCCGCGCCAGCCTGGCGGCTCGCCCGGACACGGGTCCTGGCGGGACCTGCCGGCCGCCCTGCCGCATGAGTCATCGTGTGCCCCCCTCTTCGCCCAGCATGCGGGCGAGCTCGTCGACGTCCCACTCGCGCGGTGCGCGCACGTGCCAGCCCGCCGCGGCACAGCGCGTCATGTACTCGCTGTCCTCGGCGTCCTCGCCCAGGACGACACCGATACCGCGGTCGGGCCAGGCGAGTTCGACGGTGCGCGGCACTCCGTCGACATCCCAGCCCGCCCGGCCGGCAGGGACGTCACCCCGCGCCGCGAGCCGCTCGGCGAACTCCGCGACATCGGGGTCGCCGTACTTCGACAGCTCGCCCAGAACCAGTTGCCAGGCGCTCTGTTCGAGGGGGATCACGGCAGCCTCAGGGGCCTCGGCCGCCCGGTCCTGCTGGCCTACCGTCGCGGCCGGTACCGCGGGGGCTTCCGCTTCCCCGGGCTCCGACTTTCCGGGCTCCGCGTCGGCCTCGGCCTCGGGGGCCTGGAAGCCCGTGCCGTGCGCTTCCGCGCGCAGCGCGGGCAGCAGTCCGGTGACCGGACCGGCCGTGGCCGCCAAGAGTGAGGCGTCGAATCCGTCGAGCGTGGTGCGGGCCAGGGCGAGTCCGTCGGCCTGGCCGGAGCCGGTGGGGTCGAGGAACTGGATGACGTTCCCCCAGCACAGCCACGCCTTCCACCGGCGCCGGTGGTCGGGGCGGTCGCCTTCGACCGCTTCGTCCCGGTCGTCCAGGACGGCGAGGCCGCTCCACCGGTAGGTCTTGCCGTCAGCGCGCGGGGCGGCAACGAGGACGAGGGGCAGGCCCGAGCCGTCGTGGAGGCGCAGCAGCCTGACCCCCTTCCCGATGACGCCCGGCAGGGGTTCGTCGCGCACCGCGGCCTCGATCCAGCCGATCGCGGAAGCCGGGTCCGCGTCGACGAGTTCCCGCTGCCGGAGGGCGGCGGGTGCGCTGACGGCCAGGGTCGCCAGCTGCTGCCACTTGGCGGGCCGGGGATCGCGCAGGAACGCCAGCAGCGCGGGGACGGCTCCGGCGTACAGCGCGTCGACGTCCGCGGGATCACGCCGCTGCGTTTCCCACAGGGCGCGCACCTTGGCACCGGGCCCCGCCGGGTTCGTCACGTCGTACGGCGGCCAGGCCGCGTCGGCCGCGGGCCCGGCAACGACGGCGGCGAGGGGGTCGGGGGCCGCGTCGGCCTCCGGTTCCGGGGTGCCCTTCAGGGCGTGGTCCCATGCGGCGACGTCGTCCCAGGTGATCTGCCAGACCAGTATGCCGTCGGCGCGCAGCCGGGCGCGCTTGGCGGCGTCGGAAGCGATGCGGTTGGTCCGGGCCGAGGCGTGCCAGCGGTAGCCGTCGAGGTAGACGGCGATCGGCAGCGGCGGTGCCCCCTCACTGGTCGTGTCCCCAGCGACCGGCCGGAAGAGCAGGTCGGGGCGGGTGCGGTAGCCGTGGAGGTCCTTCTGGGCGACGACCTCCCAGCGCACGACCTGGCCGTCGGGCCTGGTCAGGGCGAACTGCTTGCCCTGCCTGCCGGTGGGCGTCTCCGTGTGGCCGGCCTCGACGGCGTTGCCGGGGGCGGCGAGCCACCGGTCGAGGCATTCGATGAAGCGGCGTTCCAGGTCGCTCTCCGCCTGGTCGACGAAGCGCAGTTCGGCGTCCGGGGCTTCCCTGCGGACGTCCCATCCGCTGCCGCCGTCGGGGCCGAGCAGGCTGTCGAGCATCCACAAGGCTTCCTGCCGGTCGGTGTCCTTGTAGTCCCTTTCGAGGGCGTAGGGCAGCAGGCAGCGGTGGCAGGTGCGGCGCGGGGTGTCCTTGCAGGGGCAGTCGCGCAGGCGCTGCTGGGCTTCGGCGAGGACCGCACGGAATTCCTCTCCTTCGCGGTCCGCCAGGCGCTGGAGGTAGCCGGTGCCGCCGGGCAGGGCGTCGTAGAGCACCAGGTAGTTGCGGGTGAGGTCGCTCTCCCGGTCGGGTTCGGTGGCGGCGGCGGAGCGGATGTGCGCGGGATCTCCGCCATAGCGCAGGGCGAGGCCGAGATGGAGGGCCGCGGAGAAGGAGGCCAGGCGTTCGGGGACGTTGAGGGTGGCGGCGGGCAGCAGGATGCGGAGGGCTTCGGTCCTGTGCTCGGTGGCGGTGATCACCCGCACGTCCTGGGGGCCGGCCTGCTTGTCGCGGCGCCGGACCACGCACCAGGGCCGGTGGTGGGCCAGTTCGGTCCGGCCGAGGAGGGACTGGCTGAGGGATTCCTGGGCGGGGCCGTGGCCGGGTTCGCGGTCGGTGGCGCCGCCGCAGCGCGGGCAGACGGTGAACCCGGTCACCGTCGTCTCCTGCCCTGCGAAGAAGGTGTCGTTGCGTCGGCCGTGCCGGGTCTTGCCGAGGTTGAAGCGGCGGATGACGGCCTCGCGGACGTGGTCGACCCCGAAGGTGGTCTTCTGGTGCCGCCAGGTCTCCTTGATGTCGGCCGGGTCGATGTCGACGGCCGTGACGGTGGTGTAGGGCGTTCGCATGCGGCTGTCGTGGTCGTCGACGATCCGCGCGTCGTCCCGCTTGTCATGGGCGGTGACCTTGCGGGGTACGACGACCTGGTGCAGGGCGGTGCGTCCACCGATGCCGGTGCCGCCGCAGCGTGGGCAGGCCGAGGTGTCCTGTTCGGCCCGGTCGCCGGTACGGACGTGGCCGCACTCCTTACAGACCCGCCACAGCTGGAGTCCGACAGGGTTGCCGTCGGGCGTGTCCTTCCGGGCCGGGCCGAGGTCGAAGCCGTCGACGACGTGCCGGTAGCCGCGGACGTAATAGGCGTTGCCCGGGGCGAGTTCGGTGAGCGCGGCCTCGGCGGGCCGCTCGTAGACGCGGGGCTCGCTCCGCCACCGCGCCTCGGCGGCACCCTGGGCGCCCGCCGCGTCTTCGCCGCGCTTCTTCCGCACCGGCTCCTTGTGGTTGAGCATGGCCTCCAGGCGCACCCCGTCCTCGACGAGGCTGTAGTTCGGCAGCAGACCGTGCTCGACGAGGAAGCCCTGGGCGTCGGCGAGGGCCATCGTCTGGAGGCGCGAGGAGACCCCGGACGCCTCTCGGGCGAGGTTCCGCTTCTCCCGGGCCTCGTCCTCCACGGCCTCCTGGAGGGACTCGACCGCGTCGTTGATCATTTCACGCCGCCGGGTCAGCTCGGCCCGCTCGGCCTCCCACGCCGCCTCCGCCTCGCGCAGCTCCTCGTCGAGCTTCTTCCGCGCGTACCGCCGCACGGTGGCGCGGGCGTCCCGGGAAACCCCGGAGCCGGGGACGCCGTCGATGTCGGGGAACAGTCGCAGGAAGTCCTCGACGAGGTCCGCCTGAGCGGTGGCGGCCACACGGAACCGCTTCAGCCAGCCGTTGCGCCCCATGAGTGCGGTGACCCGGTCGGGCAGCGGTCCGACGCCCTCCAGGGACCCCCTGGCCGCACGGTCGATGAGATAGGCGGTGTACTGCCGGCACAGCAGCTCGCCCGCGGACAGGAAGCAGCCGGGCGGCAGGATCGGGCCGGCGATGAGGTGCCGGGGCTCGGCGAGGTGGTACAGCGCGCGGGGGCTGGTGTCGGCGAGCGAGACCGTGAACGCGTTGCCGGTGGAGCGGCCCGCACGGCCGACCCGCTGGACGTACCCGGCCGTGGTCGGCGGCAGCGAGGCGAGGACGACCGCCTCCAGCTGGCCGATGTCGATGCCGAGTTCGAGGGTCGGCGTGCAGGAGAGGACGTTCGGGTCGGTGTGCTTCTCGCCCCGCCGGAAACCCTTCTCCACCTCCTCGCGTTCCTTGCGGGTGAGGACACCGGTGTGTTCGGCGGCGACCACGCTGTACGGGTCGGCCTCCCGGTAGAGCCGCCGGTAGTAGTCGGACCGGTAGTCGCGGGCGGCCCGGCCACCGGCCTCGGCGGAGGGCCGGGCCAGGGTTCCGTCGCAGCGCTTGAGCGGGCACCGCGTGCCCTGCCAGACGGCGGCGCGCTCGGGCGCCACGGTCTGGGTCCAACCGCACTCGGGGCAGGTGAGGGCGGCGAGCCCGGTCTGCTCGTCGTCCAGGGGCCGGACGCGGATGTGCCCGGGGGTGAGCCCGTACACCCCGTGTCCCTGCAGACTGTCGCCGGAGGTGGTCCGGCGCCGGGCCAGCGCGCCGACCCCGTTGTCGGAGAGCTGCTCGAAGAGCTCGGCCAGGTACCTTCCGGCTGCTTCCCGGTCCAGGCCGAGGCAGCGCCCGGTGAAGTCGACGTACCAGCTGTCGCGGGTGTCGACCCGCTCGAACTCGGTACGTCCGCTGCGGGCGCCCACCAGGACGAAAGCCGGAACCTCGGAGTGACGTCCGAACGCGGGCATGCCCGGGGCCCGGGCGATGGAGAGGAGCCGGCGGTTGCGGCCCTCGTCGTCGATGAAGGGGTCGAGCCACTTGTGGTGGATGCCGCCGATCTGGCGGATGTGTTCGAGCAGTCCGCGGACGTACCCCTCGAAGAACCGCAGCCGCTCAGGATCACCCTCGGCGGGCGGACCGTACGGCCGCCCCTGCGCGGCGGACGCGGGATCGTCGTCCGCGTCCGGCTCCAGCGGCAGTTGTCCCTGCCGGTGTACGTCAAACAGCGCCTCGGCCGCCAGCGCCGCGCTCTCGGGATTGGGCAGGTGCACCTCGGCGGCGACCGTACGGGTCAGCTCCAGGGTCCGGCCGAGCCGGGAGTGGAGACCGAACTCCAGGAGCGTGTTGAAGGCGAGCCGCTCGCCGACCAGCTCCCACGTCGGCTTCGGGATGTTCTTCTTGCCGTCGAGCAGCCGCTTCACCGGGTCCATGTCATGAAGGTCCGGCGGTACGACAGCCGCGAGGAGCCGCTCCCCCGGCTCGGCGGCCCGGGTCACGAGGGAGGCGATCAGCTCGTTGAGCGGAACGCCTTCGGCCGCATACTCCGGGCGCGCACCGATCCCCGCCGCGAGCTGGTCGTGGATGAGGGAGCGCAGCGAGAACTTCCAGGAGCGGCTGGCCACGAACCCCGCGCGGTGGGCTGCGTCCTGCACCGAGTCGTTGAAGATGAGCGTCCTGCGGCGGTCCCGCTGCTGTTCGTCCGCCTTCGGCAGCTCACCGCCGGTGAAGAGCTGGGTGACGACGACCGAGGCGAGCGGGGCGACACCCGCACCGAGGAAGCGGATGCCCTGGCTCTGCCCGCAGGCGGGGCATCGGTCCTGCTGGGCGTACTCGCTCTTCTCCTGATTGTCGAACCACGCCCAGACGTAGACGCCGTTCTCCGGCGCCGGGGCGACAGCGCCCGCGTCCCCGCCGGGCAGGACCTCGTCCGGGTCGAGCCGGCGCAGGGCGCGCCCGTTGTCCTCCAGGACCAGCAGGCTGGCATCGTGGGCGGCGCCCTTGCGGCCCCGGTGGGCGGCCCTGCGGGCGAGCACGGCCCGGGCCTGCTCGGCGGCCTCGGCCGGGGTAGCCGCGATCATGGCTCGAACGCGCCCCTTCGCGGCGCCTCCGGTCGCGGCGGCACGGTAGATCTCGTCCGGCGCGTGGTGCAGGTCCTGCGGGTTGCGGTCGGGGCAGATCGCCGCCCAGCCGGACCGCCCGCAGTGCCGGCAGTACGCGGCCGGCAGCCGCCCCGCCCGCCGCGCGTGCAGCTCCCGCTCCGTCTGCGCGGCCACGGCCAGCGACCGGCGCTCGACCGCCGCGCGGTCCTGCTCGGCGAGCGCGGCCTGGTCCGTGTCCGACCAGGCGAACACCGGCTGGGGAGCCACGAACCGCAGCACCCGCGACAGCGCCCGCAACCACAGATGGTTCTCCACGAGCAGCAGCGGCCGGTCCCGCCCGTCGGGTCCCGGCTTCGGATCGCGCGCCACCGAGATCAGCGCGACGAAGCGCGCGAGGGCGAGAGCGGCGGTCTCCGGCTCACGCTCGACCGCGGCACGCCAGGCCGAGGCATCGGGGAAGGTCTCCAAGACCTCCACCGCGGTCAGCGGCGCGTCCTTCGCCCGCAGCAGCTCGTGGGTGAGCGGGTGCGCGAGCAGGCGCCTCCCGAGTTCGCGCGGGTCGGCCGTATCGCACCCGAGGGTCGCGCGCGCGACGGCGTCGAGGCCACCGGGGGTGCGTGCCGGGTCCGGCAGTCCGGCGAGCTCGTCGGGCGACGGGAGCGGCAGCGAGCGGTCCACGGGCAGCAGGAACTCCTCGGCGTCCCGCCGGTCCTCCCCTATCACCGCGTCGTCGGGGAACCGCACGCCGAACACCTGCGAGGCCACGTCCAGCATGGCCCGCGGCCCGCCCGGCCCGCCTTCGCCCCCACCGGCGGAACCGAGCGTCGCGGAGGTCGCGACCGGGCAGATTCCGTCCAGCGGCCGCCCGTCCTCGGCGGCGCCGACGACGGCGGCGAGCCTGCGCAGCAGCATCGCCACATCGGTGCCCTGAGCCCCGTCGTAGGTGTGGAACTCGTCGATGACGATGTAGGTCAGATCGGCGTCCACCCACAGCGGGGCGTCCTGCTGCCGCTGGAGCAGCAGGTCGAGCATCTTGTAGTTGGTGATCAGGATGTCCGGCGGGTTGCGGCGGATCTCCGCCCGGTCCACCATCACGCGCCCGTACGGCGAGGTGCCCCGGGACGAGGCCTCGCCGATGTAGAGCCCGGCCGTGACCTCCTCCAGACGCTTGTCCTCGTCGAGGAGGTGGCCGAGACGGTCCGCCTGGTCTCCGGCGAGGGCGTTCATCGGATACAGCAGGACCGCCTTGATCCCGGCCCGCCCGGCCGCCCGCTCCCGTCGGCAGTGGTCGAGCACGGGGATCAGGAAGGACTCGGTCTTCCCGGAGCCGGTGCCGGTGGTCACCAGCGTGGGCTGGGGCCGGTGCCTGTCCTTGCTGGTCAGCCGGGCGAAGGACTCTGCCTGGTGGGCGTACGGCTGGAACTCCTCTGGATACCAGTCCAGCCGCTCCTGCCACCCGTCTCTCGCGGGCCGGAAGGGCCGCCGGATCCGCAGGTACGGCCCGCGGAAGAGGCCGTCGGCCGGGTCGGTGAGGAACTCCTCCAGCGCCTCCTGGGTGTCGGGCTCGGCCAGCGCGAACGTCGTCGTCAGGTACTCGACCGTGGTGTCGCGCAACGTCTGCGCGGCGAGTGTGGGTCGCATGACGTGCGTGGCCCCCGTCTTCCCGTTGCCGTCCCGTGATGGCGTCCGATCCGGCCGGCCGCCGGCGGCTCACAGGCGATGACCAGGATCGATCACGGTCCACTCTACGAGGGGGGACCGACAGTCCCACCCGGTTCGACAGGATCCGGCCAGGCCGCCCTCGTCAGCGGCCGGGGGCCGGCCCGGGCACACCGGGGATCTCGTACTCCGCCCAGACCGTCTTCCCAGGTCCCTCGGCCCTCGGGTGCCAGCCCCAGCGGGCGGCCAACCCCTCGACGAGCAGCAACCCCCGGCCACCCTCTGCGAGCCCGGGGCCAGGCGCCGCGAGACTGCCGGGCCGAGGTGGCAGCCGCTCGGCGCGGGTATCGCTCACCTCGACCCGCGCGGCGGGCCGGGGCTCCGCCGTGACGCGGAGGCAGAGCTGGAAGTCCCGCCCGGGGACGTACCCGTGCCGCACCGCGTTCGCCGCCAGCTCGGCGGCGATCAGCACAACCGCCTCGTGCGGCCCGGTCCCGTAGGGCACGCCCCACTCGTCGAGCCTGACGGCCACCAACCGACGGGCGAGCCGCGCGCCTCGGGGCGTGGAGGTGAACCGCATGGCGAAGACCCGATCCGGCGGAGTAGGGGCAGTGATCAAGTGCGCCGCGGTACAGGTGGGTTGGGCGGTACACCCGTGGCGGTCGAGGTTGCTCGTCATGACCACCACGGTCCTCGTGGTGGCGTAGCGTGACCAGTGGTGACGCACCGACGCGAAGTCCCTGTACGCGCGGTGTCGGCGCCGGTACGTGGGGCACGGCGTGACGGCGTCCAGGGCTGGGCGTTCGTCCGGGGAGGCAGGGCGCGATGGCGGAGGAACAGGCGGGCGCAGCACCGGAGCCGGTGGCCGCGGCAGCCGACGACGGACGGGCGGCGGACGAGTCCGGCCAGGGCGTGGTCACGGCGTTCGGGAAGAGCCTGAAGACGCTGCGGGTGCGGGCCGCAATGGAACGCGAGGAGCTGGGGAAGCGCCTGGGCTACTCGGCGTCGAGCATTGCATCGTTCGAGCAGGGGCGGAGGATCCCTCCACCGCGGGCGATCGACCGGGCGGACGAGGTGCTGGACGCGGGCGGCCTGCTGACGGTGTGGAAGGAGCAGGTGGAGAAGGCGCAGTACCCGGTGTTCTTCCAGGGGATGGCGCAGTTGGAGAAGCAGGCCATGGAGCTGTTGGTGTACGACACGCACGTGGTCAACGGCCTGCTCCAGACGGAGGAGTACATGCGTGCACTTCTGGCGATGCGACGCCCGCCACTGGACCAAGAGACGATCGAGCAACGCGTGACGGCCCGGCTGGCCCGACAGGACATCTTCGACCGGCGTCCCGCACCTTTGCTGAGCTTCGTGATGGACGAAGCGGTAATTCGCCACCGGTACGGCGGCAAGCAAGTCCTGCGCGGTCAGCTGGAACACCTCCTTCTGGCCGGCCAGCGGCGCAACGTCGAGCTCCAGGTCATGCCGGCCGAGTGCGAGGACAACGCGGGCGTGAACGGCCCGTTCACGGTCGTCACACGCAAGGACGGCAAGAAGTTCCTGTACGTCGAGGCCCAGAACACCAGCACACTGGAGACGGACCCGGAGCAGACGGTTCTCGCTGCCGCACGCTATGGGATCATCCGATCGCAGGCTCTCACCCCGCGAGAGTCGCTGGAGTTCATCGAGAAGTTGCTGGGAGAGCTATGAACAACGCTGAGCCCCTCGCCTGGTTCAAGAGCAGCTATAGCGGCACCGAAGGCGGCCAGTGCGTCGAGATCGCGGCCGGCTCGGCAGTCGTCCATGTCCGCGACTCGAAGATCGTGGCCGGGCCGACCCTCCAGGTCTCGCACGAGGCCTGGGCGGGGTTCGTCGGGCTCGCCGTGGTGGAGTAGTACAACCAGTGCTTGTACGCGCGAGAGCCCTGCCGGTCCGTGTCGGACGGCAGGGCTCCCGCCTATCGGTTGGGGTCAGGCCCCGGCGCCTTCCGGCGGCCGCGTGTCACCGGGCTCCCAGCCAGCCTCCCGCATCCGCCGCGTGAACTCGGTGTGCGCGGCCCGCATCTCCTTCTTGCGGTTGGCCCGGTAGAGCGGCGCGGTGTAGCCGTCGGGCACCTCATGCTCGTCCGGGAACGCCTCGGGCTTACTCAGCTGCTTCCACGCTTCCTTCGGCTGCCCGTACCCGTACTGCTGATACGCCTTGGCGATCCGCCGCCCCTCGGCGTCGAACCACATGTTCTCCTCATACTGCTGGAGCACTGGGAACCTGGCGTCGTACATGGCGACCAGTTCATCGGCGCTGATCCCGAGCCAGACGGCGACGAGCGCGTCGATCTCCACGAGGGCTGCGCGGCGCGCGAACTCGGCGCGGAGGGGCGTATCGCGGGTCCAGGCGTGCCCAACACCATCGGTAAGCAATGGCATACCATCAGGCCAGCTAGCTGAGGCAGCCCAGGCGTCCTGCTGCCAGGCCGGGTGGTAGAGCTCTTCCCAGAGGGGAGCGTAGGCGTTGGTTTGAGCGTTGAGCCTGAGGGTGCGAAGGAGCAGCCCCTCTTCGAGAGGGTGCCCCGGAGTGGGCGCGGGCATGACCTTCGCATCGGAGATGTCGAGGTGACCGCGCCCCGAACTCCGCAGGAAGTAATCAAGCGGGATGGAGGCGAAGAAGCCAGCTACGAGTGCAGTGAGCCGCGCTGATGGCAGCGCGGCGCTGCGTACTGCGTGAATGTGGTTGGCCCCCGGCGGCATGAGGACGGCGTACAAACTCCGTTCGGTGTCAGATGCAACCATCTCTCGCCACGAGACCCGATAGAACTCCGAGTACGGGCGGGCACTCGCCGTAGTCAGCAGCGCTTCGACGGCTCGTTTGAAGTCGCCTTCCTCCAGCTCAGGCTCAGCCGCCTTGACGTCCGCTTCTGCAGCCGCAATCGCAGCCGAGCTGCTCCAGAGCTGGGCGAGGCGGCCCATGTCTATCCAACGATCCTGGGCGGCAACATATTTGGCGCGGTCACCAGCCGGGCGGTAGTTCGTGTACTGAACGGCACCCTCAGCCAAATCCCCCGCGTTCCAGCCCTCCAGCCTATTGACCCCTGTCCCACTCGCTGCCGCTTTACGGAGGAACGGCGTCGCAACACCGAACATGGGCCCCTGGAAGATGACATCGCCCCAAGTCTCCGCTGGCCCCGGCTCCCAGATGAAGTACCCCGCCGTGCGGTCAGTCTTCTCGTTATAGCCGGAGCTAATTCGCACATTGTGACCACCAAGCCTGTGAGGCCACCTGGCGATCGCGGCAAGTCCAGCCTCCTCCGCCCTCGTGACAGGGAAGAGCAATCTTGTCTCATCCAACGGAGGCGGATTGTCCTCACCGGCCAGCCTTCGCCAGTCCGCAAGCACTCCTGCGTCCACCGTCAGGACACGGTCCTTGTGGGGACGGACGTCCCACTTGCCCCTGTGCTTGATGCCAGGGAGCGGCCGATCCTTCTTGTCACGAACAGACTCGTTCAGCACCTCCGGGGCGAACAGCCAGCTGAGGTGCTGGAACCGAATCTCCTGCCGATAGCCTCCGTAGACATTGACGCTGAAGTGGCTGCTGTGCCCCACCGGCTTCGCGAAGAGAGAGCGTTGGTTCTCGAAGTCGGCGTGCAGCCGCAGGTGTCGATACGTCGCCTTTCGAAGGAGTGCCTCCTTCGTTCCTGTCAGATGCGTGGATGGGTGGATCAGCCCAGCTACACCCCGCTCCCCAACAGCCCTCCACGCCAGCAGCATGAACGCCCGGTACATGTCCGGGCGCGTACCCACCAGCTCCGGGTACGTATCAACCGACGACAGAAACCCCGACACCCCCGCCACGGTCCCCAGTTCGTCCAGATAGAACGACCGGTGCTCCAGCCGATTCAACGCCTCGGCTACATTCCTCCCCCGATCAGCCTCCGCGTCCTTCCCGCCCAGCACGAACCACGGCTCGATCTCCGCGAGGACGGCGTTCTCGTCCCACTCCTGCCGCACCCACGGCGGATTGCCCATCATCAGGTCGAACCCGCCTTCCGCGAACACGTGCGCGAAGTCCAACTCCCAGTGAAAGAACCCCCGCTCCCGCGCGATCGTGGCCGCCGTCTCGTACCAGGGGAACGTGTCACCGAGGTGCAGCGAATCGGACCATGCCGTCGTGTCGGTCATCATGGCGTCGAGTTCGAGCTCCTTCGCGTCGAGCTCCTCCAAGCTCCGCACGCCGTCGAAGGACAGCAGTGCGCCCTGCCGCCCCTCCTCCGAGGTCGCGTCCACACGCCCGACGACCGCCTCCGCGAACTCCAGCCAGTCGTTGAGGTCCGACAGGGCCACGCGGCGCCTTTGGCTGTCCTTCGGAAGGCTGCGCAGGTCCTCGGCGCCCGACCGGTAGTACGAGTCATCCGAGCCGTCGAGCTGCCCGACCTTCTCCAGCGGCCAGAACCAGAGCGCGCACCAGGTGTCCATCAGCTGCTTGAGCCGCCAGTACGGGGTGCCCATGCGGTGCAGGGCAGCCAATACCGCGTCCCGGTCCACCGGCGGGCGCACCTCGTTGCTCCCCGCTGTGGCTCCCCACACGTCCACGTGCCGCGAGATCTCCTGCTCGGACAGCTTCAGCCGCATGACGACCAGGTCCCACAGGAACTCGACGCGCCGGGCGAGCCGGATGAGCCGGCCCGTCTGGGTCTTCTCGCCGGGCTCCCGGTCGTCCTCAGACTCCCGACCGGCCGCCGCGGCCGCGCCAGCGGCCAGCGCGGGCTGCTCCCAGATGTCCAGGCCGAGGTCCAGGGTCAGTTCCTCCGTCTCTGGAGGAACCGCCGCCGCAGCCACCCGCTTCTTCGGCGTGCTCGCCGCCGCCCGCTTCTTCGGGTCACCCTTCGGGTTCCGCCGCATCGCCGAGCGCCACTTCCGCATCGCCTCGACGAGCTCCGGCTCCAGCCAGTCCACGACGTCGCCGTCAACGACTGCCTTCTGGACCTCCTCCGGTGTCCCCTTGCCCACCTTCCGGACGGACACCTTCTCGCCGATGGAACCCCAGCCCATCGCCGGCAGCAGGAACTGGTGCACCTCCCGCGCCTTCAGCTTCTCCGCCAGCGGTACGTGCCTCGGCTTCTGCTGGTTCTTCGACGTCAGCCAGCCGCCGTCCTTGAGGCTGTTCCCCGGGTAGACCTTCCGTGCCGCGCCGACCAGCGAGTTGCCCCGGTGCAGGTGGAGCCCGTACCAAGGGGCCTTCATGCCCCGGTACATGGTGTTCAGCCACAGCGAGATCTCAGCCAGCTCGACAGCGGTCTCGTTGAGGTCGACGCCGTACGCGTTGTGCAGGGCGATGTAGGCCTTCGCCTTTTGGAGTTCGGCCTGGTAGTCCTCGGGGTCGATCTCCACGCCCCGCTCCCGCTGGGCGAGCCGCAGGTAGAGCTCGGCGAGCTGGTTGACGGCCTCGTTGAGGAACGCGCCGGAGCCGAGGGCCGGTTCGCAGACCCGCCAGCGCAGGACGTCGGCCGCGTTGACCCACGCCTTCTCCGGCTCCTTGGGGTCGACGGCGCCCTTCTCGTCGAGCCGAAAGCGGAGGGTCTGCTCGACGGTGGCTTGGGTCAGGGACTCCGGGGTGTAGTACGAGGCGCTGGTCTGCCGGTCGCGGCCGGCGAGGCGGTAGACATACGAGCCGACCTTGTGCGGGATCGCCACCCGCTGCCCCGTCTCGGGGTTGACGTCGGTTTTGACGAAGACACTGTCGTCGGGGCCGTCCGGGTAGCGCCCGGAGGCGACCTGGTCGGGGCGGATCAGCCAGGAACCGCCGCTGGGGTTGCCGCCCTTGGCGACCTCGTACAGCGGCTGGTCGGCGATGAAGCCGGTGTACGACATCAGGCCCTCGTACACCGCGCCGAGGTGGTTGATGCTGAGGTTGGCGTACGAGATGAAGCCACCGCGGCCGGTGCGGCCGGTGCCCTCGGCGATGGTCAGGTGGCGCAGTACGCGGTGCAGGACCTTGTTGCGCAGCCGCAGGTCGAGGCGGCGGGCCCCAGGCCGGGGGGTGCGGTCGGCGTCGAGGTCGTCGGGGTGGACGATCTCCTGGTCGACGAGGTTTATCGAATTGGGGTCGAAGAGGCGGGAGCGCAGGGCCTCGATGCGGACGCCCTCGTAACCGTCGTCCTCGGTCAGCTCCGGGAGGAGGTCGGCGTCCGAGGCCGCCGATCCGTCCCGGGTGGTGACCGTGTCGGCGACCGGGTGGCCGGTGAAGACCTTCTCGAAGAGCAGGGCCAGGGAGTCGTGGAAGTGGTGGCGGTCGCGCGATGCGCTGGACAGCTTCTCCTGGACGACGAGTTCCCGGAGCCGGGCCACGCTGTAGCCGGCGGCGTACTCCTCGCTCTTCATCGGGAGGATGTCGAGCTCGGGGCGGGCCTCCGCGTACAGCAGGAACAGGACGCGGTAGAGGTAGCGCAGGGACTCCTTGGTGAGGACGCGCTGGAGCGAGCCCGACTCGACCAGGTGGTCGGGGAGCCAGATCGGGAGGTCACCGGGGGTGACGCCCTGCTGTCCGGCGCGTTCCAGAACCTCGTTGGCGATCAGCTGGACGGATTCCTTCAGCCCTTCGCGTAGCGTCTCGGTCACACCGACGGAGTGGTCGCGGGATTCGGCGACCAGGCGGGCGATGTCGTCGTCCCCGCCGTCCTCGGCGGGGCGGAACGCCTGCGCCCCGAAGAGGGCGGCGATCACGTCGAGCTCGCCGGCTGTGGCGCCCTTCGTGCCCTTGCGGGGCAGCGCCACCTCCAGGCTGACCGCGAGGTGTCGGCCGCGGGCGTAGTTCTCTCGGTCGGCGAGGACCATGACGCCGCCGAAGAGGAGGAGTGCGTACCGCGGGGCGTCGTCGGCGGCGAGCAGCCAGGCGGCGAGGTCGGTGACCGTGGTGAGCGTGCGGCCGGAGGCGACGCGAACGGGGGCTGCGAGCCGGTTGGCAGGACCGTCGCCGCGGGTGGCGGCGATGTCGTCGGCGAAGCCGCCGGTCAGGACGGCGATGCCGGGCTCGTGGTGGGCGACGGGGACGGCCACCGGTCCGGCGGCGCCGTGGAGGGTGAGGTGTCCGGGGTTCGGGGTGAACCCGAGGGCCTTCAGGACGTCCGTGTGCCAGGAGTCCAGGGCTGCCCGCCAGGTCCCGTCCGGTCCGTCTCCGTACGTGCGCGGGCCTGCCGAGGGTCGGAAGGCGGGCGGCTGGTCCGGGCCGGTGTGCGCCTTCAGTTCCTCGGCGGCCGTCTGCTGGGCGGCCTGCGCGTCCGGGTCGGGCAGGACGTTGTACTTCTCCGCCTCGCCACCGACCGTGAGGCGTACGTCGAAGTAGCGGCCGGTGAGGTCGCGCAGCCCCTGCCGCGGCGTGGGGCGGCCGTGGCGTTCCTCGGCCGCCCACTCCTTCAGGCGGCCGGTCTTGAGCTGCTTGGGCAGGATCGTGTCCAGGTAGAAGGGCGGAAAGTACTCGCCTTCGTTGATCAGCGCGTCGAACTTCACGCGTGGCGCTCCTGCCGGATGACGTGACGGGTGGGACGGGGGTCGTGGGCCGCGCCCTGCGCGGTGGTGACGGTCACGAGCTGGGCTCCAGTACGGCCAGGACCCGCACCATCGGGTCGGCGCCGGCGGTACGGAGACGGGTCGCGGCGGCCTCCAGGTTCTCCGCGGCCCGCTCGCGCGCGCTGCGGCCGCCGCTGAAGCCGGGGAGGGGCTGCTCGCGCCAGAGGCCGACCCGCTCCTGGTACTCCCGCAGCGGCTGGTCGACGAGCTCCTCCGCCTTCCCCCGGCGCTCCTCCATCGCGCGGCGGGTGGCGGACACGGCCTCCGCCACGAACGGCTGGAGGGCGTCCGGGTCGCCCTGGGCGAAGTGGTCGGGCATGTCGGGGCGCAGGCCGAGTTCTGCGAGGAGTTCACGGGTCAGCTTCCGGACCCGCGGTTGTTCGCCGTGGCCGAGCCGGTCGACGGCGAGGAACGCCACGACGGTCGGGCGGCCGTCCTGGTTGGACCAGACGCCCTGGGTGAGGAACACCGGTTCCGGCACGCGGGTACGGTCCACCTGGAGCACCGGCGCCTGCTGGCGGCCCAGCTGGACGAGGACCTTGTCCGTGATCCATTCCAGGACGGGGTGCAGCTCGCCGACGTAGTGGGCGTCCGGCCAGAGGGAGGGCGAGTCGGCGTCTTCGCGGGCCCGCTTGAGCGAGTCGGCCGCGTCCTTGGTGCTGAAGGTGAGCTTCATGCGCCGGGTGATGCCGTGGTCGCGCAGATAGCCGGGGGGCAGGACGTCGAGCCGGTCCGCGAGGTCCTCCGGGGTGTCGAAGCTGAGGTCGGTTCCGTCGACGGTGGTGTCCAGGCGGAACGACTCCAGGTCGGCGAGTTCCTCCAGGCCGGTGAGGACGTAGTCGCGGCGGTCGGTGAAGAGGCGCAGTTCGTCGACGAAGCGGAGGGAGGTGGCAGCACCCTGGTCGGCTGTGGAAGCGTCCGGAGTCTGTGCGTGTGCTTCCTCGGCCGGGCCCGACGGGCCACCGGGGGCGTCGTCGGAGACGTCGTCGAAGTCGAAGCCGATCTCGTCCTCGTAGTCCGTGTCGAAGTCGAACCCGAAGTCGGCGTCGTCATAGGGGTCCCCGCTCGCGCCGAACTCCGCGTTCAGCCGCTGGGCGAGCGGCAGGTCTTCCGGCGCCTGCTCCCCGCCCTCGGAGAGGGGTACGGCCTCCAGGTCGGCCACCGCCTCCTGCGGGGGCGCTCCCCTGAACAGCGCCTCCATCACGCGCCGTTCTTCCACCGTGCCGTCGTTCTCCTTGGTCGCCGCTTCCACCGCGCCGAGGATCGCGTGCACCTTCTGCTCGCGGGCGAGGACCCGCTCGGCGACGTGGGTGTCGTCCAATGCGCCCTCGACGGCGGATTCGAGGATCATCGCGCGGAACTCAGGCTGCTCCGTCTGCCCGTACCGGTCGATGCGGCCGTTGCGCTGCTCGACGCGGATCAGGCTCCACGGCAGGTCCCAGTGGATCAGGTGGTGGCACTGGCGGTGCAGGTTGACGCCCTCGGACGCGCCGTCGCCGGAGAGCAGGAGGCGGACGTCGCCGCCGGCGCGGGCGAACTCGTCGACGTACTCCATCTGCACGCGGTCCGAGACGCCGGTGCTGTGCAGGACCTTCACCGCCGCCTTGGCGTCCTCCCGGTCCGTCCAGCCGAGCAGCGGCGGAAGCACCTCGCCCAGCCAGTCGAGGGTCTCGCGGCGTTCGGAGAAGACGACCGCGCGGGTGGGGCTGCCGGCCTTGACCCCGATCTCGCGCAGCTCGTCGACCAGGCCCGCCAGCTTGGAGGCCGCGCCCGGCGCGCTGCCCTCGGCGGTCGCACGCTCGATGGCACGGGCGAGCTCCATCAGACGCAGGAGCGATGCCGCCTCGGCCGTGGCCGGTGCGATGCCTGCCGGGGGCTCGTGCGTGATCTTGTGCTTGTCGGTGAGGGCGTGCCCGGTCTTGGCGAGCCGGTCGCGGGCCGTGGCGAACAGGGCCCGGTGGGAGGAGAGGAACGATTTCAGCAGGACGAAGGGGAAGAGGTGGTCCTCGTTGCCGGCCTTGGCCGCCGCGCCGTCGGCCGGACGCTTCAGCCAGTGGTCGGCGAGTTCCTGGAAGACCTCCTCCTCCAGGGCATTGGCCCGGCGCCGGACGGGTCGCGAGTCGCCGCGCGGGGCCCAGTCCTTCAGCTGGCCGGCGACCTCGGCGCTGACCTTGGTGCGGCGCACCATCAGGTGCTCCAGTTCGGCGGCCTTCGGGTCGCCCGGGTCCTTGACCGCCATCGGATCGAGGAGGCGGATCAGGCCGGTGAAGGCCGGCATGTTGCCGTTGTGCGGGGTGGCGCTGGCCAGGATCAGGGCATCGGTGCGCTCGGCGAGGAGGTCGGCGAGCGCCCTGCGGTCGCTGCCCTGGTTGATGAGGTTGTGGGACTCGTCGATGACGACGGCGTCCCAGTGGATGTTCTCCAGCCAGGGGCGGTAGCGGCGCGGGTTCTTCAACGTGTCCATGGAGATGATCACGCGCTTGTAGTACGTGAACGGGTTGCGTCCCGCCGGGATCTTCCGCTCGATGCGGGCGATGCCCGCGCTGTCCAGGCGGACCAGCGGCAGGGAGAAGCGCGTCCACATCTCGTGCTGGAACTGCTCCAGGACCGGGGCCGGCGTGACGACGAGGATGCGCTCACCACGGCCCCGCCGGATCAGCTCCCCGAGCAGCACCCCGATCTCCAGGGTCTTGCCGAGGCCCACCACGTCACCGATCAGGAGCCGCGGACGCAGCGGGTTGGCCAAGGCCTTCGCGGCGGGCCGCAGCTGGTAGTCCATGCGGTCCAGGAGGAAGCCGTCGGCCAGGGCCAGGCGGCGCTCCGTCTGGGGCAGCGGGGTCTTGCGGAGCACGGCCTCCAGGAAGAGGCGGCTGCGCCGGAAGTGCGGTGACCCGTCGGCGATCAGCTTCGTGTCCTCGGGGCGCAGCACGCGGGGCCGGTCCATCGTCGGCGCGAGGAACCGGGCCTCCTGCCCGCGCACCAGGTCGGAGGCGCCGACCGCCTCGATCAGGAATTCCCCGGTCCGCACCTGCCTGCTGCTGCGGACCATCCACTCCTCGTCCCGCACCTCGATGACCGTGCCGGCCGGCGGCGGCCCCTCGGCTGCCGGCGTGACCAGGGCGTCGGTGCGGGCCACGGAGGTGCCGGGCACTGCGTCGGGCATCGGGGAAGGTCCTGCCTCTCGGGTCATGGTGGGTCCTTGAAGGGTAGGCGGTCGGCCGCGGTCCGAGAGGCGGGTCCGTCGCGACGGGGCACGCCGGGCGCCGTGGGCCGATGCCCGTGGCGTGTACGCGCCCCTACAGGGCCCCGCGGTGCGCGTATGCATCACGTAGCTGGGCGGCTACTTGCACGGCCGCTCGCGGCGGGGCCGGCGGCCGGGGTTCGACGCCGGAGCGCGGGGGCGCGAGGGGGTAGCTCGTGGGCAGCGCGGACGTCCCGGGCGTCGGTTCGGGCGACGGGGACGGGTCCGGACCATGGGCCGGCTCCTGGGGGTGGTCCATCGCCGGATCGACGAGCGTGGGTGTGTAGCCCGCGGATCCTGCCCCCGCTCCGGGCTCGGCCTCCGCCTCGGTCGCTGCAGCGACCTCCTGCTCGGCCCCCCACTCGATCTCGTCCGTGTCCACGATCCCGTAGAAACCGAGTCCGATGCCGGACGGATCCCCGGCCCCGCCTCCCGCCCAGGGGGCGTCCGGTGCGGCACCGGCGTCGACCGCCTGCTGTGCCAGCCCCTGCACCAGCGGATCGACGTGATCGGACAGGGCTTCTGCGGGAAGCTGAGGGGTGAGCCCGGCGGCCTGGACGACAGCCGCGAGCTGCGCCGCGGCGAGCTCCGGTGTCAGGTCTGCCTGATGGAGGATCGACCGCAGTTCCATGTCCACGTGATCGAGGTCGGGGCGCTGCCCGGCCGTGGCAACGAGGATCTGCCCGAGCAGGGGACGGAAGTCGGCATGGACCCCGTTCCAGTCGGGGGGCGTCAGCAGCGGCTGGAGGACGTAGGGAGGACGGCCGGTCAGCGCGAAGAACAGCACGGCCCCGAGACCGTACACATCCGCCGGCTCCTTGACGCTCTGGAAGTCGTACAGCTGCTCGTACGAGGCGTACGGCCAGGTCCCCCACGCCTCGCCCGGCTTGGTCAGAGCCTGGCTGGTCCGCCGTTCGGCGAGGACGGCGAGCCCGAAGTCCAGGACTACGGGGCCGCCCGGGCCGAGGACAACGTTCTCCGGTTTGAAATCCCGATGGAGCAGCTTCGCACCGTGTATCGCGCGCAAGGCATCCACCAGTGCGAGCCCGAGAGCGGCGCACGGCCCCAGACCGAGGGGACCGGACTCGGCCACCAGGGAAGCCAGGTTGGGCCCGGCAATGTAGTCCATGGCGAACCACGGCTGGAGGGAATGCGGCGGAGCCGCTGCGATCAGTGCGGGGACCCGGTCGCTGACGACGGCGCGCACGGCATCGATCTCCCGGTCGAACCGCTCCAGCGCCTGCGGCTGACCGTCCAGCAGTCCGGGCTGGACCATCTTGACCACCACGAGCCGATTCTCCGCCCCGTCCGCCTCGGCCAGCCGGTACGCGGCGGTCAGCTCCTCGCTGAGTCCCTCAAGGGGAAGCGGACGTGCCAGATAGGCGATGCCCATGCCACCCTCCCCCAACCGGGCGAGCAGTTCGAAGGGCCCCACCACACGCTGGTCGACATCGAGGTCCAAGGGTTTCACCGGCGCTCTCCCCCACACGGTCGTCGCGGCCCTCGCCCCGGCCACGCGGCTGTTGATCAGTCTACGGCTGCAACGACGGCCCCATCCCCGGCTGGTGGAAACCCGCACGCCACCGGCCACGGAGATGACGAGTTTTCGCCCTTGCCAACCATGACCGGCTCGCACATGCCTAAAGTCGCGCCACGCGATCAAGACGATCGTTTGTCATGTTCCTCAGGGGAGGGGGCCGGATGCGGGCCTGGGTCGTACGGGCGGGAGAGAACGGCGAGCGGGAGCAGGCCGCCCTGGAGGAGGGCGTCCTGATCGCCGGATGGTGGGAGCTGGGGGATCTCTCCGCCACCGCCGCACGGGACGACATCAAGGCAGCCGTGGCCTCCGCCTACCCCGACGAGGGTCCTTACACCGTGGGGAACTGGACCGGACAGCTCTTCCGCTTCGTCCACGAGATACAGCCCGGAGATCTCGTCGTGCTCCCGCAGAGATCGCTCCTCGTAGCGATCGGACGGGTCTCGGGCGAGTACGAGTACCGGGCGCACGCCGCCGACGGGGCCCGCCATGTCCGGCGCGTCGAGTGGCTCGTCAAGGACGTCGACCGGCAGTCGATCCAGTCGGATCTCCTGGACAGCATGGGCTCCCTGCTGACGGTCTTCGAACTCAGCCGGTTCGGGGCGGCGGAGCGCATAGCCACCCTCGCCGACGGGAAGACCGACCCGGGCCGTCCGGACGCCGACGAGTTCGCCGCCACCCTCACCGAGCCGGCAAAGCTCTTCGAGGAAGTCCGCCGGCGGAGCGCCGACGAACCACTCACCCTGTCGGTCCGGGACTTCCTCGCCGTCTGGGGCCTCCAGCGCCGCTACCCTGCCGTCGTCGAGCAGATCCAGAACGATCTGGACGCGCGCGGCCTCGTCACCGTACCGCCGTTCACGGAAGGAAGTCTCCAGAGCCAGATCGCAGTCGTGGCGGGCGGCGCGGAGCCGGACGAGGCGGGTACGAGCGCCGTGACCCGGCTCACCGGGTCGACGAGCCTCTCCGCCGTGGTCCAGAGCGCGGCGGACGCCGCAGGACACCTGGCGGACGACGACCCTCAGGCTCGCACCGTCGCATACAGGGTGAGCAACCTCGATTCGGCCAACCGCATGCCGGAGTCCGTTCGGGTCGGGGACAGCCTCGGCACCGCGATGACGCTCATGGTCCTGCGCGACTACAGCCAGCTTCCCGTGCTCGACACGGACGGGCGGCTGCGCGGAGTGGTCAGCTGGGAGTCGATCGGACGTGCCCGCATGGCTGACCCCGCGGCAGATCTCGCCGCCGCCACCGTACGGGCGCAGGAAGCGGACCGGTCCGACGATCTGCTCGACTGGATCGGGACGATCCAGAAGTCTGGTTACGTCCTCGTCCGTGACCATGACCACAAGGTGTGCGGTCTGATCACCGACTCCGATCTCACCGTCCAGTTCGGCACCCGGGTGCGCCCCTTCGTGCTCGTCGAAGAGATCGAACAGCGCCTGCGCCGCATCGTGGACCGCTGCATCCCGATCGAGCGCATTCGCGCCGTCGTGCCCCGACACCGCGCCGCCCGGGTGAACTCCGCTGCCAACCTGACGTTCGGCGCGTACGGCCACCTGCTCAAGGTGTCCGAGAACTGGTCCGCGCTGGGCTGGGCCATCGACCAGCAGCACTTCCTCTCCGCTCTGGAGGAGTGCCGGAACTTCCGCAACAGCCTGATGCACTTCAGCCCCGACCCCGTCACCGACGACCAACTGCACCCTGCGCAGGGGCTGCTCGAACTGCTTCGCTCCTTGGATCCGCACAACTGACAGGTAGGAGGCCACAGGTGGGGTGACACAAGGAGGTCGCGGCTGCGCTCGGCGAATGGATCGCACTGGACGGCGGCGCGGGGAGACAGCCGAGGTGGCAGAGCACCGGTCGAGCGGCTCGGGCGGTGATCCCGGCCTGTACGGGATGTGCGGGCTTCCGCCATCGGGCCGGACCAACTCGACAGCCTGCGGCTCGCCGGCCCGGAGACCGGCAGCATCGAGTCGGAGGGATTCGTCGTCTCCGAGGCCGTGCACAACGGCAGTCTGCTCATGGTGAAGGTGGCCAGGTTCACGGAGGTCGCCGACCCCTGGCTGTGGATGCAAAAGCACCCCACATTCCTCGTCGAGGCCCTGCGCCAGAAAATCGGGGGTTCGGGCAGCATCCCTTGAGGGCCGCACCGGCGGCGGGCGCCATCTGCGGCCCCACCATCCGGCGGAGGATCCACCGGGTTTCATCCCGCCCAGGGCGACTCTGCGGCCGGAGCCCCGATACCGGGACGCGCCATTGCCGTGGCATGCCCGCACGGAAAGACCTCGACGACAACGTGAGGCAGCTTGCGGCGCTCTCGGACGCGCTACCGTCCGGCTGCGGGACCGAGATCGCGGCCGGGCGGCTGCCCGGGCCGCCGATCCCTCTGACTAGCGCCGGATACCCCGGCGAAACGGAGCCCTCTCAACAGGGCCACACAGCCACGTCGAACGCCACCCGCGTGATGTGATGGACCCTCAGAACAAGCGTCAACAACCCGGCGGACGCGCGGACGCGCGGTGTGCCACCGTGCCGGCGCCCGCCTGAATCCGCAGGGTCAGGCGCGTATCGCAGCAAGCCTCGCGCTTCACCTGTTGGACGGGCGCAAACAGGTCAAGCGGACGGCGACCGCCACGAAACCGCAGGTCAGGCGTCCTCGCGGATCGGCTCCAGAATCGCGACGCACTCGACGTGGTGCGTCATCGGGAAGAGGTCGAAGACGCGGAGGGTGCGGGGCTTGTAGCCCGCCTCCGCGAAGTACGACAGGTCGCGGGCCAGGGCTGCCGGGTCGCAGGCCACGTACGCGATGCGGCGGGCCGAGAGGGACGCCACGTGACGGACCGTCTGCTTGCCGGCGCCGGCACGGGGCGGGTCGAGGACGACCAGGTCGCACTCCGTGATGCCGGTGCGGGGGAGGACCGATTCGACCTTGCCCTGTTCGATGCGGACGCGCGGGAAGTCGGCCAGGTTGTGGCGGGCGTCCTCCACCGCGCGCTTCGTCGACTCGATGCCGAGGACAGCGCCGGTCTCGCCCAGGCGTTCGGCGAGGGCTCCCGCGAAGATGCCGACGCCGCAGTACAGGTCGAGGGCCATCTCGCCCTTGCGCGGCATCAGGCCCTGCATGACGGCGCGGATCAGGGTGTCCGCGGCCTGTGGGTGGACCTGCCAGAAGCCGCCCATACCGACGCGGTAGGTGCGGCCGTCGGCGCGCTCGCGGACGAAGGGGCGGCCGTGGACGCGGTGCGTCGAGCCGTCCTTCTCCTCCACCCGGAGGACCGAGACCGGCTTGTCGAGTTCGACGAGGGGGAGGCGGCCGCCGGGGCGGGGGGTCAGGACGACCTGCCGGTCGTTGGAGCCGGTCGCGGCGATCGCCTCGACGGACGCCATCTGCGGCCACTCGCGCTTTTCGATCCCGAGTTCCGTGACGCCGGGGGCAGCGATCATGCAGTGGTCGACGGGCTCGACCTCGTGCGAGCGGTGCCTGCGCAGGCCCGGGCGACCCTCGGCGTCCACGGCGTACTGGACGCGGGTGCGCCACTGCGGGACCTGGCCGGCCGGCAGCTTGTCGCCCTCCGCGGGGGCTACCGTGCCGTCCCAGCCGGCCTCCTCCGGGGTCAGGCCGGCGAGGCGGCGCAGCTGCTCGGCGACGACCTCACCCTTGAGCCGGCGCTGGGCTCCGGGCTTGGCGTGCTGCCAGTCGCAGCCACCGCACTTGCCGGGGCCGGCGTACGGGCAGGGGGCTTCGACGCGGTCCTTGGAGGCCGACAGGACTGTGATCGCGTCGGCGCGGAGGAAGCGCGAGTCCGTCTCGCCCTCGGTGACCTTGGCAACGACCTTCTCGCCGGGCAGGGCGTGGCGGACGAACAGGACGCGGCCGTCGTCGGTGCGGGCGATGCAGTGCCCGCCGTGCGCGACGGGGCCGACCTCGACCTCGTACTCCTCCCCGACCAGTGACTGCTTCTCGTTCTGCTCGGTCATGGCGGGGGTTGCTCCAGGGTTCGGGTTCGGGTGTTCGGTTGCGCGGCGGTCGTGCGCGAACGGCCGGACGGCCGACCCACCAGTCTACGTGGATCCCGTCCGGCCGTTCGCCACGCCGGCTGCTACTGCTTCGCCGCGGTTTTCGACGCGCGCGGCGTGTCCACCGGTCCGCGGCGCACCGCGCCCGGGGCGTTCCACTCCTGCCGCTTCTTCGCCCGCTTCTTCGCGAGCTCCGAGGACTGCAGCTGGTAGGGGACGGACGTGACCATGACGCCCGGGGTGAACAGCAGGCGGCCCTTGAGCCGGAGCGCGCTCTGGTTGTGCAGCAGGTGCTCGTACCAGCGGCCGACGACGTACTCCGGGATGTACACGCTGACGGCGTCGCGCGGGTTCTCGCTGCGCAGGCCCTTCACGTACTCGACGACCGGGCGGGTGATCTCGCGGTACGGGGAGTCGAGGATCTTGAGCGGGACGTTGATGCCGCGCCGCTCCCACTCGGCCCGCAGGGCCTTGGTCTCGGCCGGGTCGACGCTGATGCTGAGCGCCTCCAGGGTGTCGGAGCGGGTCAGCTTGGCGAAGGCCAGGGCGCGCAGTGTGGGCTTGTGGACCTTGGAGACCAGGACGATCGAGTGGACGCGGGACGGGCGGACGCTGTCGTCGCTCGGCCCCTCGGCGGCGGCGATCTCCTCGGAGACCCGGTCGTAGTGCTTCCGGATCGCGGTCATGGTGCCGTAGAAGATCAGCATGCCGAGCAGGGCGACCCACGCGCCGTGCGTGAACTTGGTGGCGAGGACGACGACCAGGACCAGGCCGGTGAAGATCGCGCCGAAGGTGTTGATCGCGCGGGAGCGGATCATCCGGTTGCGTGCGGACCTGTCGCGCTCGGTCTTCAGGTGCCGGTTCCAGTGCCGGACCATGCCGATCTGGCTCAGCGTGAAGGAGACGAACACGCCGACGATGTAGAGCTGGATCAGCTTGGTGGAGTCGGCGTCGTAGATCCACACGAGCAGCATGGCGGCGCCGGCCAGCAGCACGATGCCGTTGGAGAAGGCGAGCCGGTCGCCGCGGGTGTGCAGCTGGCGCGGCAGGTAGCGGTCCTGGGCGAGGATCGAGCCGAGCAGCGGGAAGCCGTTGTACGCGGTGTTGGCGGCCAGGAACAGCACGAGCGCGGTGGCGGTCGCCAGGATGACGAAGGCGATGCTGCCGCTGCCGAAGACGGCCTCGGCCACCTGGGAGATCACCGGGTTCTGCACGAAGTCCGGGCCGACGGGGACGCCGTTGTCGAGCAGGTTGGTGGCGGGCGCCTCGGCCATCCGCACGTCGGTGGCCATGGCCAGGCCGATGATCCCGCAGAACATGGTGACCGCGAGGAGGCCCATGAGGGCGAGCGTCGAGGCGGCGTTCTTGCTCTTGGGCTTGCGGAAGGCGGGGACGCCGTTGCTGATCGCCTCGACGCCGGTCAGGGCGGCACAGCCGGAGGAGAAGGCCCGCAGGAGCAGGAAGAGCAGCGCGAATCCGGCGAGTCCCTGGTGCTCGGGCTTGATCTCGAGGTTCGCGGTGGGGGCCTGCATGGTCTCGCCGAGGACGAGGCCGCGCCAGGCGCCCCAGATGATCATTGCGAAGACGGCGCCGACGAACACGTACGTCGGGATCGCGAAGAGCTTCCCGGATTCCTTCACACCGCGCAGATTCATCAGTGTGAGCAGAAGAATCATGACGATCGCCGAGAGCACCTTGTGCTCGATGACGAAATCCACGGCGGAGCCGAGATTCTCCACTCCGGAGGAGATCGACACGGCCACGGTCAGTACGTAGTCGACGAGCAGGGCGCTCGCGACGGTGAGGCCGGCCTTGGGGCCGAGATTGGTGTTGGCGACCTCGTAGTCGCCGCCGCCGCTGGGGTAGGCGTGGACGTTCTGGCGGTACGAGGCGACCACGGTGAACATCAGCACGACGACCGCGGCGGCGATCCATGGGCTGAAGTGGTACGCCGACACACCCGCGATGGACAGAACGAGCAGGACCTCGCCGGGGGCATATGCCACCGAGGAGAGCGGGTCGGACGCGAAGACGGGGAGGGCGATCCGCTTGGGGAGGAGTGTTTCCCCGAGGCGGTCGCGGTGCAGCGCCCGGCCGATCAGGATCCGTTTGGGCAGGTCGGTCAGTTTGGACACGGAGAGGATCGTAAGCGTTCGAAATCGGGGTGACGAACCCCCCGCCGGTATTCCGGCGCATTGAACCTCGGATGCGCCGGTGTGCGCCCTGAAGCACCTGCGAGGCGCTGTGACGGCCGACCACCCGTGTGTAGCTTGGGTGGTGGTCTGAGACCCTGTTAAGCCAGAGCATGTATTGAGGCTGCGAACCAGCGAGCGCTGACAGCCGGAAGGACGGCCGTGCACATCGTCATTATGGGATGCGGAAGGGTGGGCTCCGCCCTCGCGCAGACCTTGGAACAGCAGGGGCATACGGTCGCGGTGATCGACCAGGACCCCACCGCATTCCGTCGGCTGGGAGCCGGGTTCGGCGGCCGCCGGGTCACCGGCGTCGGCTTCGACCAGGACACGCTGCGCGAGGCCGGAATCGAGGACGCGGGCGCCTTCGCCGCCGTCAGCAGTGGTGACAATTCCAACATCATCGCCGCCCGCGTGGCCCGGGAGATGTTCGGCGTCGAGAACGTCGCCGCCCGCATCTACGACCCCAAGCGCGCCGAGGTCTACCAGCGCCTGGGCATCCCCACCGTGGCCACCGTGCGGTGGACCGCCGACCAGATGCTGCGCCGGCTCCTGCCGTCCGGTGCCGAGCCGCTGTGGCGCGACCCGAGCGGCGGGGTGCAGCTCGCCGAGGTGCACACCGCCCCGGCCTGGATCGGGCACAAGGTCAGCAGGCTCCAGGAGGAGACGGGCGTCCGCGTGGCGTTCCTCACCCGCCTCGGCGAGGCCATGCTGCCGACGTCGCAGACGGTCCTGCAGGAGGGCGACCTCGTCCACGTGATGATGCGCACGGACGAGATCGACAAGGTCGAGGCGGCCTTCGCCGAGGGCCCCGAGGAGGCACACGCATGAGGGTCGCGATCGCCGGAGCCGGCGCGGTGGGCCGTTCCATCGCGGGCGAGTTGCTGGAGAACGGGCACGAGGTGCTCCTCGTCGACAAGGCCCCGACCGCCATCTCGGTGGAGCGGGTGCCGCAGGCCGAGTGGCTGCTGGCCGACGCCTGCGAGATCACCTCGCTGGACGAGGCGGCGCTGCAGCGCTGCAACGTGGTCATCGCCGCGACCGGCGACGACAAGGTCAACCTGGTCGTCTCCCTGCTGGCCAAGACCGAGTACGGGGTTCCGCGCGTCGTGGCGCGCGTGAACAACCCGAAGAACGAGTGGCTCTTCAACGAGGCCTGGGGCGTCGACGTCGCCGTGTCCACCCCGCGCCTGATGTCGGCCCTGGTGGAGGAGGCCGTCAGCGTCGGCGACCTGGTGCGTCTGCTCCGCTTCAGCCACGGCGACGCCAACCTGGTCGAGCTGACCCTGCCCGCGGAGTCCCCGGTCGCCGGAACGCAGATCAGCGAGATCAGCTGGCCCGAGGACACCTCGCTGGTCACGATCATCCGCGGCAACCGGGTCCTGACCCCGCACGCGGAGGAGACCCTGGAGCCGGGCGACGAGCTGCTGTTCGTGGCCGCCCAGGCCCGCGAGGGCCAGCTGGAGGACCTGCTGCAGGCTCCGCGGCAGTAACGGCGGGTGGCACGACGAAGGGGCGGACGGCCGGTTGCCCGGCTGTCCGCCCCTCCCGTGGTCCTGGCCGCCCCTCCGGGTGGTCCGTGCGGCCCGTCGGCCGCGGGCCGTCAAGCCCCCGGCTCCCGGGAGGCCGCGGCCTTGGCCGCCTTCCGCGCGGCCTCCTCCGCCTCGTATTCCGCCATCACGTCGATCGGCGGCGGCGCCTTCGCCAGGAACACCCACGTGAAGTACACCGCGAGGACCATCGGCGGCAGCTTCAGCGCGATCAGCAGCCAGCCCAGCTGGGTCGCGTCGCCCCACCAGTACAGCGGGAAGAGGATCGCGTACTTGGCCAGGAAGATGATGCCCCAGGCCAGGCTGGCCTTGGTGTACGCCTTCTTACGGCCGGGGTTGCGGGTCCGCCAGGACATGTTCTCCTTGAACACCGGCCCCAGCATCACCCCCAGCAGCGGGAAACCCACCAGCGCGGACACCGTGAAGGCCACGCCCAGCCCGGCGCCGTAGATCATGCCGGGCAGGTAGAAGCCCTTGGCGGTTCCGGTGAAGAGCGCGAAGGCCACGCCCACGCCCACGCCGAAGACCCCGCTGAAGGCGTGCTTGACGGTGTCCTTGCGCAGCAGCCGCACGATCACCAGCAGGACCGCGACCGCGCCCGCCGCGATGGCGGACATCTTCACGTCCTTGTTGATCGTGTAGATCATCACGAAGAGCAGGCCGGGGAGCATCGTCTCCACGGTGCCCCGGATGCCCCCGAAGGCGTCGAAGAGCGCCGCCTGCGTGACCGCGCTCTGATCGTCTGCGGGGTCCGGACCCCGTCCCTGGGATCCCCGTGCTCCCGGAGCGGGCTGCCCGGGGGGCGTCGAGGGTTTGTCGAGTGACGTCACCGGTCAGTGCTCCTGTCCGAGCGGTCGGAGTTCGTACTTCGGATTGAAGAGGACCCGGCGACCGTGGCTCATGGCGATCCGGCCGGAGGCGATCATACGGCGGCCCGGTTCGATTCCCACGATCGAGCGACGCCCCAGCCAGACCACGTCCAGCGCGGCGGAGCCGTCGAACAGCTCCGCCTCCAGCGCGGGGACACCCGCACGGGGCCGGAGGGTGACGGTACGCAGGGTCCCGGTGACCTTGACTATCTCGCGGTCGTGGGAATCGCAGATCCGCGTGCATCCCGCGGCTTCTGCGTCCTCCTGCAGTTCCGCCGAATGCAGCTCTTCCTGGGAGGAGGACAGCCGCTCGATCATCCGGCGGAACCGGCCCGCCGGCCGGACCGGCTTGGCGGACTTCTCGGGACGCGGTTCAGCACTCATACCAGGAAGCGTACCGGCGCCCCCACTACCTCTCGAAGCGGTATCCCATGCCCGGTTCCGTGATGAAGTGCCGCGGATGCGAGGGGTCCGCCTCCAGCTTGCGCCGCAACTGCGCCATGTAGACGCGCAGGTAGTTCGTCTCCGTGCCGTACGAGGGCCCCCACACCTCCTGGAGCAACTGCTTCTGGCCGACCAGCTTGCCGGCGTTGCGGACGAGCACCTCCAGCAGGTGCCACTCGGTGGGCGTGAGCCGTACGTCACGCCCCTCGCGCACCGCCTTCTTCGCCGCCAGGTCCACCGTGAAGCCGTCGGTCTCCACGACGACCTCCTCCCCGCCGGCGCCGGCGGGGGGCTCGGCCCGGCGCACGGCGGCCCGCAGCCGCGCCAGCAGTTCGTCCATGCCGAAGGGCTTGGTGACGTAGTCGTCGGCGCCGGCGTCCAGGGCCTCGACCTTCTCGTCGGAGCTGTGCCGGGCGGACAGGACCAGGATCGGGACCCGGGTCCAGCCGCGCAGCCCCTTGATCACCTCGACGCCGTCCATGTCGGGCAGGCCGAGGTCCAGGACGACCACGTCGGGGTGGCGGGCCGCCGCGAGCTCCAGGGCACCGGCCCCGTCGGCTGCGGCGTCGACCTCGTACTTGCGCGCCTTGAGGTTGATCACGAGGGCTCGGACGATCTGCGGCTCGTCGTCCACCACGAGCACCCGGGTCATGGAGGTCCTGCTTTCTGCCGTACGGGGCGTATCGGGTCGGTCAGGTCGGTCAGGTCGGTCAGGTGGTTCGGGTCGCCGTTCGGTTTGCCGTTCGGGTCGGCCGGACCGCGGTCCGGGACGCCCTCGGGCGCCGGCGCGCGCCCGCGCGGCGCGGCGCGCAGGGTGAGCACCATGGTCAGCCCGCCACCGGGAGTGTCCTCGGCCGTCAGCGTGCCGTCCATGGCCTCGGCGAAGCCGCGGGCGACGGCGAGCCCGAGGCCGACACCGGTCCCGCGGGGGGCGTCGCCGTGGCGCTGGAAGGGGGCGAAGATGCGGTCCTTGGCCTCGTCGGGGACGCCGGGTCCGCGGTCGACGACGCGTACCTCGACCCGGTCGCCGAGGTGGCTGGCGGCGACGAGCACCGGCTCGTGCGCCGGGCTGTACTTGACGGCGTTCTCCACGACGTTGGCCACGGCTCGCTCCAGCAGCCCCGGATCGACGGCGACCATCGGCAGCGTCTCGGGGACGTCCAGGACGACGCTGTCCTCGGGTACGCCGCCCAGGGCCATCGGCACCACCTCGTCGAGGTCGATCTCGCGGATCAGCGGGGTGACGGTGCCGGTCTGCAGCCGGGACATGTCGAGGAGGTTGCCCACCAGGTGGTCGAGCCGGTCGGCACCCTGCTCGATGCCCTCCAGCAGCTCGGCCCGGTCCTCCTGCGACCACTCCACGTCGTCGGAGCGCAGGGAGGACACGGAGGCCTTGATCCCGGCGAGCGGGGTCCGCAGGTCGTGGCTGACGGCGGCCAGCAGGGCGGTCCGGATCCGGTTGCCCTCGGCGAGGCGGCGGGCCTCCTCGGCCTCCCCGAGCAGGCGCTGCCGGTCCACGACGACGGCCGCCTGGGCGGCGAAGGCGCCCAGCACCCGGCGGTCCTCGGCGGGCAGCACCCGCCCCGACAGGGCCAGCGCCATCCGGTCCCCGATCGGCATGTCCACGTCGGCGTCCTCGGGGCGGGCGGCGGGGTGCGGGCCGACGCTGCCCGCCGGCTTCCAGGGCCCGCGGTCCCCGTCCCGCTCCAGCAGGGCCACGGACACCATGGCGAAGGTCTCGCGGACCCGCTCCAGCAGCGCGTCCAGCGTGGTCTCGCCGCGCAGCACGCTCCCCGCGAGGAAGGACAGGATCTCGGACTCGGCGCGCAGCCGGGCCGCCTGGTGGGTGCGGCGGGCAGCGAGGCCGACCACCGAGGCGACGGAGACCGCGACGCCGAAGAAGACCGCGATGGCCACGATGTTCCTGGGGTCGGAGATCGTCAGGCGGTGCACGGGCGGCGCGAAGAAGTAGTTCAGCAGCAGGGAGCCGAAGGCGGCCGAGGCCAGCGCCGGGTACAGCCCGCCCAGCAGCGCGGCGGCCACGGTCAGCGCCAGGAACAGCAGCATCTCGTTGGCCAGGCCCGGGTCGGCGTCGACGTGCGTGAGCAGGATCGCCAGCAGGGCGGGACAGCCGACGCCGACCACCCAGCCGGCGACGACCCGGGGCCGGCCGAGCAGGGCGGCCGAGCGGGCCGGCGGCAGGCCGCGGCGACGCCCCTTGGCGGCCTCCTCGTGGGTGACGATGTGCACGTCGAGGTCGGGCCCGGACTCGCGGGCGACGGTGACGCCGACCCCGGGGCCGAACGCGTACTGCCAGGGCCTGCGGCGGCTGGAGCCGAGCACGATCTGGGTGGCGTTGACCCCGCGGGCGAATTCCAGCAGGCCGGTGGCGATGTCGTCGCCGATCACATGGTGAAACGTTCCGCCAAGGTCTTCGACCAGCGTGCGCTGGACGGCGAGCTCCTTCGGGGAGGCCGCGGTCAGGCCGTCGCTGCGGGCCACGTACACGGCCAGCACCTCACCGCCCGCGCCCTTCTCCGCCAGCCGCGCCGCCCGCCGGATGAGCGTGCGCCCCTCCGGGCCGCCGGTCAGCCCGACGACGATGCGCTCCCGGGCCTGCCAGGTGGCGCTGATGCCGTGCTCGCCCCGGTACTCCTGGAGGTACTCGTCCACCCGGTCCGCGACCCACAGCAGCGCCAGCTCGCGCAGCGCCGTCAGGTTGCCCGGCCGGAAGTAGTTCGACAGCGCCGCGTCGACCTCGTCCGACGCGTAGATGTTGCCGTGCGCCATGCGCCGTCTGAGTGCCTGCGGCGACATGTCGACCAGCTCGATCTGGTCCGCCCGCCGCACCACTTCGTCCGGCACGGTCTCCCGCTGCCGCACCCCCGTGATCGCTTCCACCACATCGCCGAGCGATTCCAGGTGCTGGATGTTCACGGTCGAGACCACGTCGACGCCCGCCTGCAGCAACTCCTCGACGTCCTGCCAGCGCTTGGCGTTCCGCGAGCCCGGCACGTTCGTGTGCGCGAGCTCGTCCACCAGCACCACCGCCGGCCGCCGCGCCAGCACCGCGTCCACGTCCATCTCGGGGAACACCGCGCCCCGGTGGGCGACCGCCCGGCGCGGCACGGTCTCCAGGCCGTGGAGCAGCACCTCCGTGCGCGACCGCCCGTGGTGCTCGACGAACCCCACCACGCAGTCCGTGCCGCGCTCCACGCGGCGGTGCGCCTCGCAGAGCATGGCGTACGTCTTGCCCACCCCGGGGGCGGCGCCGAGGTAGATCCGAAGCTTGCCGCGTGCCATGCGCCCATTCTCAAGGACGTTTGTGCTGTTCACGCACTTTCGGCCGGTCACCGACCCATCTCTGACGGATCCCTGACGCGCCCGCCCCCGGGTACGACTGCGGGCCGCACCCCGAGGGGGTGCGGCCCTGTCGCGCACGCCGCGGCGGCGGCAGGTCAGCGGACCTCGGTGATCTCCGGGCCGCGCTCCAGCTGGCCCATGCCGCCGGAGAAGCGGGAGCCCTCCTGGTCCTCGGTCTGCACGCCGTCCGGCACCATCTGGGCGTCGTTCGGCAGCTTGAGCACGATCGGGTCGCGCGGGGCCATCGGGCCGTCACCGCGGACGATGACGGTGTCCCGGAAGATGGCCTCCAGCACGCCCGCCGACTCGGGGCGCACCGCGCCCTGGCCGGAGATGACGCCGCGCAGGAACCAGCGCGGCCCGTCGACGCCGACGAAGCGGACCAGCTGCGCGCCGGTCTGGCCGTCGGGCATCGGCACGGGCACCTGGGCGCGCAGCTCCCAGCCGAGCGGGCCCTCGACCTCGTCGATGAGGCCGCCCTGCTGGATGATGCCGGCCGCGATCTCCTCGCGGACCTCGCCCCAGATGCCTTCCTTCTTGGGTGCGGCGAAGGCCTGCAGCTGCACGGCGCTGTCGCCCAGCACGACCGTCGCGGCGACGATCGCGTCACCGGCGACCTCGACGCGCAGCTCCATGCCCTCGACACCCGGTACGAGGATGCCGCCGAGGTCGACCCGGCCCTCTGCCGGGGAACCGGGCACCTCGGTGACGTCCCACGGGCCGTCGGGTCGCGGGGCCGGCGGCAGGTTCACCCTGCGGGGGGCGGCGTCGATCTCCTCGCCGTCCTGGCCATCGGCAGCCACGCCGTCCACGACCTGCTCGGCCGCGCCGCCGTCCTTGGCGGAGTCGTTCTTCTTGCGACGTCCGAACACGTCACTGTCCTTCCCGGTCGGATACGACCGAAGCGTAGCCATTCCCACCCTGCTGACCAGCGCCGTTTCCGGCCACGGCCGCATGGCCTCCGGTGGAGCCGAACCCCCCGTCGGCCCGCGCCGAGCCGGGAAGCTCCGCCACCTCGTGGAAGCGCACCTTCTCGACCCGCTGGACAACCAGCTGGGCAATGCGGTCGAAGCGCTCGAACCGGACGCTCTCGCGCGGATCGAGATTGACCACGATCACCTTGATCTCCCCACGGTACCCGGCATCCACCGTCCCCGGGGCATTCACGAGCGCGAGCCCGCAGCGGGCGGCCAGTCCCGAGCGCGGGTGCACGAAGGCCGCGTACCCGTCGGGCAGGGCGATCGAGACCCCGGTGGGCAGCACCGTGCGCTCGCCGGGCGCGAGCTCGGCGGCCTCGGTGGTCACCAGGTCGCAGCCGGCGTCGCCGGGGTGGCCGTACGCGGGGAGGGGCACCTCGGGGTCGACGCGCTTGATCAGCACGTCGATCTCGTGACGGGAGTCGTGATTGTTCTGAGCCATCAGGGGTTCACCTCGAAGGCGCGTGCGCGCCTGACCTGGTCCGGGTCGGCCATGACCGCCCGGATCTCCTCGGGCCGACCGTTGTCGATGAAGTGGTCGACCTTCACCTCTATGAAGAGCGCGTCCGCGCGCACGGCGACGGGGCCGTCGGGCCCGCCCATCCGGCCGACCGCGGTGGAGTAGATCTTGCGGCCGGCGACGGCGGTCACCTCGGCCTGCAGGTGCAGCACCGTGCCGACGGGCACCGGCTGCACGAAGTCGGTCTCCAGCCGGCCGGTCACCGCGATGACGCGCAGCAGCCAGTTCAGGGAGCCCAGCGTCTCGTCCAGCGCGGTGGCCAGGACACCGCCGTGCGCGAGGCCGGGAGCGCCCTGGTGGGCGGGCCTGACGGTGAACTCGGCGGTGACGCTCACGCCGTCGCCCGCCCGCGCCTCCAGGTGGAGCCCGTGCGGCTGACCCCCGCCGCAGCCGAAGCAGTGCTCGTAGTGCGAACCGAGCAGTTCGCCGGGCGCCGGGGCCTCGGGGTGCCGGACCGGTGCGGCGGCATCGCCCGGGGGCGTCAACGCTGTGTTTCGTCCACTCACAGGCGCAGACCTTACCCGCGCCACTACCCGCCGGTCGCGTCGTGGCAGGCTTGGCGTCATGCAGCTCTCCCCCGCGCACCACGACGAACGCCTGACCGCCCCCCGCTCGTGGTGGGGCATCGCCGTCCTCACCGGGCTCGCCGGTGCCCTGATGCTGCTGCCGCTGGGCACGCTGCCGCTGCTGGCCGGGCTCGTCGGCGGCGCGGCGCTGGCGGGCCTGTTCGTCAGCTCGTACGGTTCCGCGCGCGTGCGCGTGGTGAACGGGTCGCTGGCCGCAGGGGACGCGCGGATCCCGGCGTCGGCCCTGGGCGAGCCCGAGGTGCTGGACGCGGAGGAGGCGCGCGCCTGGCGGACGTACAAGGCAGACACCCGTGCGTTCATGCTGATGCGCAGCTACGTGCCGACGGCGGTGCGGATCCCGGTGACGGACCCGGCCGACCCGACGCCGTACGTGTACCTCTCCACCCGGCAGCCCGAGGCGCTGGCCGCGGCGGTCCGGGCGGCCAGGGCCGCCTCCCCGGCCGCCGGCTGACCGGGCGGCCGGGCGCACCGCCGGCCCGCGGGGCCGGCGCCGGGCGGGGCCCGGGGATCAGTCCTGGGGCTCGGTGCGCGGTCCTTCGAGGGCGGGCCCGGGATCGCCGGGGGTCTCGGGGAGGCGCTGGACGGGCAGCTGCAGGGGCGGGAGCGGCGGCAGGGCGTTCCACGGCACGGCCCGGCTCCGCAGGTCCGCACGGACCTTTTCAGCGAGTCTGCGGGTGTCGCGGCGGTTCATGACCGCGCCGACGGCCGCGCCCACCATGAACGGCATCAGGTTCGGCAGGCTGCGGATCATCCGCTTCATGATCTGTTGGCGCAGTTCGCGCTTCATCTGGCCGCCGAGGACGGAGTTCAGCGTCGACGGCCGCCTCAGGTCGACGCCGCGCTCCTCGGTCCAGGCGGTCAGGTACGCGAGGCTGCGCTCCTTGGCGTTGCCGGGGGGCCGCAGGCCGTAGACCTCGTGGAGCTCGGCGACGAGCTTGAGCTCTATGGCGGCGACGCCGGTGATCTCCGTGGCCAGCTCCACCGGCATCGCGGGCGGCACGGGCAGCATGGCCGCCGCACCGATGCCCGCGCCCACCGTGGAGGTGCCGTTCGCGGCGCCGGCGATCAGCTTGTCGGCCAGCTGATCGGGACCGAGACCCGGGAAGTGGGCCCGCAGGGTCGCGAGGTCGCGGACCGGGATGCGCGGGGCGATCTCGATGATGCGGTCCGCGATGTACAGGGCGGCGGCCCTGGCGCCTTCGCCGCCCTTGCGCACACCGCTCTTGACGGCCTGCAGCCGACGGCCTCCGGCCCGCTGCCGGCCCCCTTGGCCGGACTCCGCGGCCGCCGGGGCCACCGCGGCGGTGTCGGAGTGCACGGCGGGCACGCCGGGAGCTCCTGGGCCCGTTTCCGGGCCGGTGGCTCCCGCCGGTGTCTCCGCCGGATCAGCGGACTTCCGGAGGCGAAGCCTGCGGAAGGGTGTCGAGCCGGTCACGGCCGACGCCTCTCAGTCGCAGTCGCGGCAGATCGGCTGACCGTTCTTCTCGCGCGCCAGCTGGCTGCGGTGGTGCACCAGGAAGCAGCTCATGCAGGTGAACTCGTCGGCCTGCTTGGGCAGCACGCGGACGGCCAGCTCCTCGTTGGAGAGGTCCGCCCCGGGGAGCTCCATGCCCTCCACGGCGTCGAAGTCGTCGATGTCGACGCTCGAGGCGGACTTGTCGTTCCGCCGGGCCTTGAGCTCTTCGATGCTGTCGTTGTCGACGTCTTCGTCGGTCTTGCGTGGGGTGTCGTAGTCCGTTGCCATGTTTCGCTCTCCCCCTCTGGGATTTAGCGGTGTCTCAGCGCACGTAACGCGCGAGAGGCCGGACTTGTGCCCGACCTGAGGCGGAGATTTTGCCTCACATCAAGGTCTGTTACTCAATCGACACCCAGCCGCGCGCCTGAAGGGGCGACCGGCTGGGATGACGACCGGGACCGTACACGGTCCGCAGACCGCCTTGCACAAAGGCCACCCGGTGTATTTTCCGCCGGGCGGGTGCCCGGAAACCCGGACCTGCCGGACTTTACGGGCCTTCCGCGCCTTCTTTGGGCCACTGAACGCACATGACCCCACACTCGACCATGTGACCGATCACACAGAATTCAACTTGTTCACAGGCCAGTCATTCAGCTGTAGGCGAACAAGGATTCGGGGACTCAGAGGGGCAACGTGACACGCATCACGAGGCCCCCGCCCTCCCTCGGCGTCGCCGCGATCCGCCCGCCGTGAGCGCGCGCCACGGAGCGCGCGATGGACAGACCCAGCCCGACACCCTTGTCGCTGCCCGTGCGCTCCGTACGCAGCCGCCTGAAGGGCTCGAAGAGGTTGTCCACCTCGTAGGCGGGAACCACAGGACCGGTGTTCGACACCACGAGGACCGCCTGGCCGTGCTGGACCTCGGTGGTGACCTCCACCCAGCCGCCCTCCGGCACGTTGTACCGGACGGCGTTCTGCACCAGGTTGAGCGCGATCCGCTCCAGGAGCACGCCGTTGCCCTGCACGACGGCCGCCCCGCGCTCGCCCCGGATCTCCACGCCCTTCGCCCCGGCCTCCGCCCGGGCCTGGTCGATGGCCCGGGAGGCGACCTCGGCGAGGTCCACGGGTTTGCGCTCGACGATCTGGTTCTCGCTGCGGGCGAGCAGCAACAGGCCCTCCACCAGCTGCTCGCTCCGCTCGTTGGTCGCGAGCAGGGTCTTGCCCAGCTGCTGCAGCTCCACGGGCGCACCCGGATCGGACAGGTGCACCTCCAGCAGCGTCCGGTTGATCGCCAGTGGGGTGCGCAGCTCGTGCGAGGCGTTGGCGACGAACCGCTGCTGGGCGCTGAAGGCCCGCTCCAGGCGGTCGAGCATCTCGTCGAAGGTGTCGGCGAGCTCCTTGAGCTCGTCGTCCGGCCCGTCCAGCTCGATGCGCCGGGTCAGGTCGGAGCCCACGACGCGGCGGGCGGTGCGGGTGATCTTGCCCAGCGGGGAGAGCACCCGGCCGGCCATCGCGTAGCCGAAGGCGAAGGCGATGATGCTCAGGCCCAGCAGGGCCATCAGCGACCGGCTGAGCAGGTCGTCCAGCGCGTGCCGGCGCTGTTCGAGCATGCACGACTGGATGGCGACGTAGAACTGGTCGAACGGCTGCTCGCCGCCCACCCCGGGGCAGGTCGGGCTGGAGACGACGATCTTCTGCCCGCTGACGATCTTGAACGGCAGGGCGTTGCCTTCCCGCAGCGCCTGCGCGGCCAGCAGGTAGATGATCGACAGCAGCAGGATCCCGGCAATCAGGAACATGCCGCCGTAGAGCAGCGTGAGGCGTATGCGGATGGTGGGGCGGAGCCAAGGGAAGGGACCCTCGGGCTGGCCGGGGTCCCAGGTCGGTTTGGGGGGCGCGGACGGCGGCGCCGGAGTCGGTGCCACCCTCGTCAGATCCGGTATCCGGAACCGGGCACGGTCACGATGACCGGCGGCTCCCCGAGCTTGCGGCGCAGGGTCATGACCGTGACCCGGACCACGTTCGTGAACGGGTCGGTGTTCTCGTCCCATGCCTTCTCCAGCAGCTGCTCGGCGGAGACGACGGTCCCCTCGCTCCGCATGAGAACCTCCAGCACCGCGAACTCCTTGGGCGCCAGCTGCACCTCACGGCCCTCGCGGAACACCTCCCGCCGGTTCGGGTCGAGCCTGATCCCGGCCCGCTCCAGCACCGGCGGCAGGGCGACGGTCGTACGGCGCCCGAGGGCGCGCACGCGGGCGGTCAGCTCGGTGAACGCGAAGGGCTTGGGCAGGTAGTCGTCGGCGCCCAGCTCCAGGCCCTCCACCCGGTCGCTCACGTCCCCCGACGCGGTCAGCATCAGCACCCGCGTGGGCACGCCCAGCTCGACGATCTTCCGGCAGACGTCGTCGCCGTGCACGAGCGGGAGGTCCCGGTCCAGCACGACGACGTCGTAGTCGTTGACCTCGACGCGCTCCAAGGCCGCGGCGCCGTCGTACACGACGTCCACGGCCATGGCCTCGCGGCGCAGTCCGGTGGCCACCGCATCGGCGAGCAGCTGCTCGTCCTCGACGACGAGTACGCGCACGTCGTTTCCTTCCTCCGAGCCCTGAGGGCACACGTGTATTGCGCCGTCCATCCTGCCCGTTTCAGCCGTAAACCGGCTGTAAGGCGCCACACGGGGCCCGATCCTCGGCGGAAGTGTGGATTCCTTGGGCTCGCGAGGTTTCTGGGCCCAGGGTGCCGGGGAGGACGTCAGCACACCCCGACCACTCCCTGACGGCGGACTGCCGCGTGCCGCCGCCGACCCATGAAGAGGGGGCGAACCCACCATGGACGCATTCACCACAGGTCTCCTGCAGCGCATCAGGACCACGCAGTCCGACCTCCAGCACGCCCGTGATGCGGGCGACGACCACCTCGTGGAAGTGGAACTGGCCGAACTGGAGGATCTCCAGCGCCTCGCCGCAGAACACGGTGTGCCCGTCTCCGCCTGCTGATCCTCCCACCCACCCCCGGCGTCGCCCCCCCCGCCCGGCCCGCGCGCCCGCCCGGCGCGCAGAGAAATCGGTGGGGGGTGGCGGGGCGCGCGCGCCCGCGCG
>NZ_JBHXTC010000003.1:247451-252456 GCF_042677605.1 Streptomyces sp. NPDC127106
ATCCCACACCTCTCCCCCCAATCACTCGGGTGCACTTACACACATCTCTTATCCCACCCCCCACCCCGTACCCCGGGCCTACGGTGGGGGGCCGGGGTCCCTGTACGTCTGGATACGTCTGGGTACGTCTGGCGCCCGTGCGCCGTCAGTCGTGCCAGGCCCCGGCCGCCTCCAGCAGCGGCTGGAGCGCCTCGAACACGGCCGGCGTGCCCGCGAGCGCCAGCTCGCCGGAGGCGGGCCGCCCCGGCCGGCCGCCGGTCAGCGCCCCCGCCTCACGGGCGATCAGCACCCCCGCCGCCAGGTCCCAGGGGTTGAGCCCCCGCTCGTAGTAGGCGTCCAGCCGCCCCGCGGCCACGTCGCAGAGGTCGATGGCCGCCGACCCGCCCCGCCGGATGTCGCGCACCCGGGGGATCACCTGCTGCGCGACCTGCGCCTGCTGGGCCCTGCGGGGCTGGAGGTAGGCGAAGCCGGTGGCCACCAGGGCCCGGTCCAGGGGTGCGGCCGCCCGGCAGGCGAGCCGGGTGTCCCCCAGCCACGCCCCGCCGCCGAGCACCGCGTGGAAGGTCTCGCCGCGCATCGGGGCCGCCACGACGCCGACCAGGGTCTCCCCCTCGTACTCGGCCGCGATGGACACGCTCCAGGCGGGCAGCCCGTACAAGTAGTTGACGGTGCCGTCCAGCGGGTCCACGACCCAGCGCACCCCGCTGGTGCCCCGCCGGTCCGCGCCCTCCTCGCCCAGGAGCCCGTCGTGCGGCCGCCGCCGCTCCAGGACATCGGTGATCAGCTTCTCCGCGGCGAGGTCCATCTCGGTCACCACGTCGATCGGGCTGCTCTTCGTCGCGGCCACCGCCAGATCGGCCGGCCTGCCGTCCCGCAGCAGTGCGCCGGCGGCCCGGGCGGCCTCGTGGGCCACCTCCAACAGCTCGGCCGCCAGGCCCTCCGGGACCCCGGGTCCCGCGTGCGTCTCGGATGTCACGTCCGCTCCCCCTTCACGCGTACGGGCTGTCGGCACCCGCGGCCGCCGGCCGGGCGGTCCGCGCCGGGCAGCAGCCGACCGGGCACAGGTCGTGGCTCGGCCCGAGCAGCCCCAGGGCGCACCGCTCCACCGGCTCGCCCCGCTCCGCCGCGGCCCGTTCCAGCACCAGCTCCCGGACCGCCGCCGCGAAGCGCGGGTCGGCCCCCACCGTCGCCGAGCGCACCGCCGGCAGCCCCAGCTCGGCAGCCTTGGCCAGGGCCTCGGTGTCGAGGTCGTACAGGACCTCCATGTGGTCCGAGACGAAGCCGATCGGCACCATCACCACCGCCGGCGCGCCTGCCCCGTGGAGCGCCTCCAGGTGGTCGCAGACGTCCGGCTCCAGCCACGGGACGTGCGGGGCGCCGCTGCGCGACTGGTAGACGAGCTCCCAGGGCAGCTCGGTGCCCGTCTCGGCGCGGACCGCGTCCGCGATCAGCTGCGCGACGTCCAGGTGCTGCCGGACGTACGCCCCGCCCTCGCCGTCGGCGGTGTGGTCCCCGGCCGGGCCGGAGGCGTCCGCGGCGGCGGTCGGGATCGAGTGCGTGGTGAAGGCGAGGTGTGCTCCGGCACGCACCTCCTGCGGCAGCGACTCCAGCGCCGCCAGCACCCCGTCGATCATCGGCTGCACGAAGCCGGGGTGGTTGAAGTAGTGCCGCAGCTTGTCGACCCGCGGCAGCTCGGCGACGCCCTCCTGCTCCAGGGCGGCCAGCGCGTCCGCGAGGTTCTCGCGGTACTGGCGGCAACCCGAGTACGAGGCGTAGGCGCTGGTCGCCAGCACCGCGATGCGCCGGCGCCCGTCGGCGGCCATCTCCCGCACCACGTCGGTGAGGTACGGCGCCCAGTTGCGGTTGCCCCAGTAGACGGGCAGGTCCAGTCCGTGCTCGGCGAAGTCCTTGCGCAGCGCGTCCAGCAGCTCGCGGTTCTGCGCGTTGATCGGGCTGACCCCGCCGAAGCCGAAGTAGTGCTGTCCGACCTCCTTGAGCCGCTCGCGCGGGATGCCGCGCCCACGCGTGACGTTCTCCAGGAAGGGGACGACGTCGTCAGGGCCCTCGGGGCCACCGAACGAGAGGAGGAGGAGGGCGTCGTAGGGGCCGGCAGGGCCTTGGGCCGGGGGCGAGGCGGCGGCACGGAGCTGGTCTGACATGCCTCGAATCCTGCCACCCGGCTCCTGGGGCGGGGAACGGGGCCCGCCGCGCCCCACCCCGCCACGCAGGTAAGGTGAACCTAACTTCCAACCTGGATCACCCCGTGCGGGCGCCTGTCGGCACACGTAACCTGTATGGGCCAGCGACGTCCCTTACGGAGGGCATCTTGCCCAGTCCTTACCGCGCCATCTTCGCCGTCCCCGGCACCAAGGGGTTCAGCGCTGCCGGCTTCATAGGCCGGATGCCGCTGTCGATGGTCGGCGTCGGCATCCTCACCATGATCTCCGAGCTCACCGGCCGCTACGCGCTCGCCGGTGCGCTCACCGCGACCCTGGCCCTGTCGGCCGCCGTCGTCGGCCCGCAGGTCTCCCGCCTGGTGGACGCGTACGGCCAACGGCGGGTGCTGCGCCCGGCGACCGTGATCGCGCTCGCCGCGGTCGCGGGACTCCTGCTGTCCGCGGCGAACGGGCTGCCGGACTGGACCCTGTTCGTCTTCTCTGCGCTGGCGGGCTCCGTGCCGAGCGTCGGCTCGATGATCCGCGCCCGCTGGACCGCGCTCTACCACGAGAAGCCGCGCGAACTGCACACGGCGTACTCCTTCGAGTCCGTCGTCGACGAGGTCTGCTTCATCTTCGGCCCGATCCTCGCCATCGGCCTGTCGACCACCTGGTTCCCCGAGGCGGGCCCCCTGGTCGCCGCGCTCTGCCTGTTGGTGGGCGTCTGGTGGCTGACGGCGCAGCGCGCCACCGAGCCGCCCCTGCACCCCCGCGACCGCGACGCCGACCGCACGTCGGCGCTGACCTCCCCCGGCCTGCAGGTGCTGATGGCCACGTTCGTCGCGACCGGCGCGATCTTCGGCTCCATCGACGTGGTCACCCTGGCCTTCGCCGACGAGCAGGGCCACAAGTCCGCGGCCAGCTTCATCCTCGCGATCTGGGCCGCCGGGTCCTGCATCGCGGGCATCGTCTTCGGGCTCCTCCACCTGAAGGGGAAGGCCGAACGCCGTTGGGTACTGGGCGTGTGTGCGATGGCCGTGAGTATGATCCCCCTCCTACTGGCCGGGAACCTGCCGTTCTTGGCCGTGGCGCTCTTCGTCTCGGGCCTCGCGATCGCTCCCACGATGATCACCACGATGGCCCTGATCGAGGCGCACGTACCACGCGCGAAGCTGACCGAGGGCATGACCTGGATCAGCACCGGCCTCGCGGTCGGCGTCGCGCTCGGGTCCTCCGTGGCCGGCTGGGTCATCGACGCCGCCGGCGCGAAGACCGGGTACGTCGTCTCCATCTCGGCGGGGGCCGCCGCGGCGGCGGTCGCGTTCGCGGGTTACCGCCGGCTGACGCGGCCGGCGCAAGGGGAGGAGCCAGCTGACGATGGGGACGGTCACAGCAGGACGGCAGCAGCCGGGGGCACCGGGCACACCGCGGAATCCGGCAGCGTGGCGTAACTGGGCGGGCAACGTCACCGCCGCACCGGCCCGGGTGGTGGCCCCGGCCTCGGTCGGGGAGGTCCAGGAGGCCGTGCGGCGGGCCGCCGAGGACGGGCTGCGGGTGAAGGCGGTCGGCACCGGCCACTCCTTCACCGCGGCCGCCGCCACCGACGGGGTGCTCCTGCGCCCCCAGGCGCTCGCCGGGATCCTCGGCACCGACCGGGCCGCCGGCACCGTGACGGTGGCGGCGGGCACGGCGCTGAAGGACCTCAACCGGGCCCTCGCCGCCGAGGGGCTGTCGCTCGCCAACATGGGCGACATCATGGAGCAGACGGTCTCGGGTGCGACCAGCACCGGCACCCACGGCACGGGCCGCGACTCCGCCTCCATCGCCGCCCAGATCCGCGGCCTGGAGCTGGTCACCGCCGACGGACGGCTCCTCGCCTGCTCGGAGAAGGAGCATCCGGACGTCTTCGCGGCCGCCCGCATCGGCCTGGGCGCGCTCGGCATCGTCACCGCGATCACCTTCGCCGTCGAGCCGCTGTTCTTCCTGACCGCCCGTGAGGAGCCCATGCGCTTCGACCGGGTGACCGCGGAGTTCGAGGAGCACTTCGCGGAGAACGAGCACTTCGAGTTCTACTGGTTCCCGCACACCGGCAACTGCAACACCAAGCGCAACAACCGTAGCCAGGGACCCGCCGCCCCGCCCGGGCCGGTGAGCGCCTGGATCGAGGACGAGCTGCTGTCCAACGGCGTCTTCCAGGCCGTCAACTCCCTGGGCCGCGCCGTCCCGGCGGCCATACCCGGCATCGCCCGGGTCGCCAGCCGCGCCCTGTCCGCGCGCACCTACACCGACATCCCGTACAGGGTGTTCACCAGCCCGCGCCGGGTGCGGTTCGTGGAGATGGAGTACGCCCTTGCGCGCGAGCACGCCGTCGAGGCGCTGCGGGAGCTCAAGGCCATGGTCGACCGCTCCCGGCTGCGCATCAGCTTCCCCGTGGAGGTGCGCACGGCCCCGGCGGACGACATCACGCTGTCCACGGCCTCCGGGCGGGACACGGCGTACATCGCCGTGCACATGTACAAAGGCACCCCGTACCAGGCCTACTTCACCGCCGCCGAGCGCATCTTCACCGCGTACGGCGGGCGGCCGCACTGGGGCAAGGTGCACACGCGGGACGCGCGGTACTTCGCCGAGGCCTACCCGCGCTTCGGCGAGTTCACCGCCCTGCGGGACCGGCTGGACCCGGACCGCCTCTTCGGCAACGACTACCTGAGGCGGGTACTGGGCGACTGAGCCCGCCACGGGCCTCCGGTCCGGGGGGGGGCCCCGGGGGGGGGGGGGGGCGCGGGGCGCGCCCCCCCCGCGCCCCGCCCCCCCCCCCGGGGGGTGTGGGTGGGCACACAAAGGGGGAC
>NZ_JBHXTC010000003.1:252466-265878 GCF_042677605.1 Streptomyces sp. NPDC127106
GCGCCCCCCGCCCCCTCCACCCCCTCTCCCGGGGGGGGTGTGTGGCGGGCCGCCCCCCCCCGCCCGCGGCGCCCGGGGCCCCGCCCCCCCGCGCCCCCCCCCCCCGCACCAGGGTCCCGCCCTCGACGCTCCTGTCTCCCCGTCATGCGGTGTGTGTCCCACCACGCTTGGGCTCCCACGCCCCATCGCTCCCGGGAGTCACACGACTCCCGAGCGAAGCGAACGACTCCGTTTCTGCGGATTCTGTGCACCAAGACGCCCGAAAACGGGCACGATCGCAGGTCCGGCCCGATCCGGGGCAGCCCAACTGCCGCCGACACCGATAAGTTCGGCGGCGCGGCGGTCCACCGAGGTGGCCCGAATGGAGTACTGTGGCGACGCCTGGGGCCGTCCTTCCTTTCGGCTGTCCGGACCCGGGAGAGGGGGCCGGTTGACGGAGAAGCGGCACTCGGACCGGTGATGCCGCGGCATTGCACGGGCGCCTGCTGCGCACAGTAACCAACTGGTCACTGTGCGTGCCCAACAGGTAACCGTGCCATAACGGCGATCAAGGGCGCATGCCCGACACGCCGGTTGAACTCGGCAAGGTTGTGGCAGGCTGCACCCGGGCAGGCCACACTCGACTAGCGGAAGCAGCGACGCACGTGACGTCGGCAGGCACCACCCGGGAGGTCCCCATGCCCGAACTGCGTGTCGTGGCCGTCTCGAATGACGGCACACGACTGGTGCTCAAGGCTGCGGACAGCACGGAGTACACCCTTCCGATCGACGAGCGGCTTCGGGCTGCCGTGCGCAACGACCGCGCGCGCCTGAACCAGATCGAGATCGAGGTGGAGAGCCACCTCCGGCCCCGCGACATCCAGGCGCGCATACGGGCCGGCGCCTCCGCTGAGGAGGTCGCTCAGCTCGCCGGCATCCCCGTCGACCGCGTGCGCCGCTTCGAGGGCCCGGTGCTGGCCGAGCGCGCGTTCATGGCGGAGCGGGCGCGCAAGACACCCGTACGCCGCCCCGGCGAGAACACCGGGCCCCAGCTCGGCGAGGCCGTGTCGGAGCGGTTGCTGATGCGGGGCGTCGAGAAGGACTCCGTCCAGTGGGACTCCTGGCGCCGCGACGACGGCACCTGGGAGGTCCTGCTGGTCTACCGGGTCGCGAACGAGACCCACTCCGCGAGCTGGACCTACGACCCGCCGCGCCGGCTGGTCGTGGCCGTGGACGACGAGGCCCGCGCACTGATCGGCGAGGCCGACGACCTGCCGACCGCGCCGGAGCCGAGCTACCCGTTCGTGCCGCGGATCGCCCGGCTGCCCCGGGACCGGCCGCTCGACCGCACCCTCGACCGGCCGGAGCGCCCCGTGGCGCCCGCACCGGAGCCGGAGGAGGAACGGGACACGCTGACCAGCCTGCTGGAGGCGGTGCCGAGCTTCCGCGGCGACCTCGTGGTCCCGGAGCGCGAGGACACCCCGACGGAGGAGGCGGAGGCCGAGGAGCCCCCGGCGGCCTCGGCGGGAGCGGGCAGCGCGTACGCGGACGTCCTCATGCCGCGGACGGTGGCCGGCCACCGCGAGCGCCTGACGGGCACCACGGACCGCCAGGCGGAGGCCGACGGCGTCCGCCCGGGCCGCCGCGCGGCGGTCCCCAGCTGGGACGAGATCGTCTTCGGCACCCGGCGCAAGAAGCAGGAGTAACCCTCCCCCTCGCGGGGATCCGCCCCGGCTCGCCCGCGGCTACTGGGGGTCCGGGCCCGTGGCCACCGGGCGGCTCGGGTCCGAGGACCACTCCGACCAGCTGCCCGCGTACAGCGCGGCCGGGATGCCGGCCACCTCCAGGGCCAGTACCTCGTGCGCCCCGGAGACACCCGACCCGCAGTACACCCCCACCGGGACGGCGCCGCCGCCCGCGCCCAGCGCGGCGAAGCGCGCGCGCAGCTCCGCTGCGGGCCGGAACAGCCCGTCCGCACCCACGTTCTCCGTCGTCGGCGCCGACACCGCCCCGGGGATGTGCCCGCCGACCGGGTCGATCGGCTCCACCTCGCCCCGGTAGCGCTCCCCCGCCCGCGCGTCGAGCAGGACCCCGCTGCGCGCGAGGGCCGCCGCGGCGTCGGCGTCCAGCAGACCGAAAAGGCCCGGAGTTGGCTTGAAATCGCCCTCGACAGGGGTCGGTGGCTCATCCGTCAGCACACCACCCGCCGCGGTCCACGCGGCCAGTCCCCCGTCCAGCACCCGGACCCGGGTGTGACCCGTCCAGCGCAGCAGCCACCACGCGCGGGCCGCCGCCCAGCCCAGGCCCCCGTCGTACACGACCACGTCCGCGTCCGCACGGACCCCCGCCCGGCGCATCACCGCCCCGAACTCGTGCGGGTCCGGCAGCGGGTGCCGCCCGCCCGCCCCCGGCGGACCAGCCAGTTCGCGGTCGAGGTCGACGTACACGGCACCCGGCAGGTGGCCGGCCTCGTACGCGGTCCGCAGGTCGGGGCCGCCCAGCTGCCAGCGGACGTCCAGCAGCACCGGCGGCCGCGGACCGGCCAGCGCGTCCGCCAGCTCGGCGGCGGAAAGGATCGCAGAGTTCGCAGTCATGCAGCCATCTTCCTCCCCGCCCTCCGGCCCGCGTAACAAGCCCGATACCGACAGGCCGCACCGATTCGGTCATCTACCCCCGCTCCGGCGAATCCCGGCCGGTCGGGGCGCGCCAGGCCCGCCGGAGTGAAACCATCTGGTCCGGCACAGCCCCACGAGGGAGGAGACTGCTGACATGACCGAGGCAGCACACGCAATGCGGCGCCCGCCCGGCACCCCGTGCTGGTCGAGTCTGATGGTGCACGGCCTCGGGACGACCGAGGCCTTCTACACCGACCTCTTCGGCTGGGATTACGAGCCCGGCCCCGAACCCTTCGGCCCGTACGTCCGGGCCCTCCTCGGCGGACAGGAGGTCGCCGGGATCGGCGAAATGCCGCCGGACCGGCACCTTCCGGTGGCCTGGACGACGTACTTCGCCACCGACGACGCCGACGCGACGGCCGAGGCGGTCCGCTCCTGCGGCGGCACGGTCGCCGTGGGCCCGCTCGACGCGGCCGGCGCGGGCCGGACGGCGATCTGCTCCGACCCGCTGGGCGCGGTCTTCGGGCTCTGGCAGGCCGACGAGCGCGTCGGGACCCAGCTGTCCGGGGTCCACGGCACCCCCGTGTGGGCCGAGCTGGTCACCCAGGACACCTCGACCGTCGGCAAGTTCTACGAGCACGTCTTCGGCCACGAGGCCGTGCAGCGCACCATGGCCCCCGCCTCGGCCGCGACGGCCTCCGACTTCGACTACCTGACCCTGCTCCTGGACGGCCGGCCCGTCGCCGCCGTGCACGGCGTCGGGCGCTCCCTGCCGCACGACCGCGGCCCGCACTGGATGACGTACTTCGCCGTCGACGACGCCGACGCGGCCGCGGCCCTGGTACACCGGCTGGGCGGGCGCGTGGTCCAGCCGCCCCGCGAGGGCCTCACCGGCCGGGTCACCACCGTCGCGGACCCGGAGGGCGCGCTGCTGGCCCTCGTCGAGCTCCGCCCCGGCAACGGCCTGTGAGGACCTCCCGTCCCGCGGACCGCACCCACGCCCGCACCCACAGCCGTACCCGGCCGCAGTGAGGGGAGAGCGGCCGCACGGACCGCGGCGCTCGTCATGCGGCGGGGGTGGGCGGCGGCGGCCGGCCGCGTGGGCACGGTGCGTGGCGCGGGCCACCCGGCGGAGACCGGAGGGGCCTCGTGCGGGCCGCTACAACCAGGTGGTCAGGCCTGGTTGACCGGGAGGACGTCCGGGGAGAGGGCTCCCGCGTGGGCCGAGGTCGAGGTCATGCGGCGCCGGTGGTGGCGGCGGCAGAGTACCTCGTAGCCGATCTCCTCCGCAGGACGGTTCACGTCGCCGACGACGACCTGTTCGCCCTCCACGACCATCTCGCCCCCGACCGTGCGGGCGTTGTGCGTGGCGCGTGCCCCGCACCAGCACATGGCCTCCACCTGGAGGGTCTCGATCCGGTCCGCCAGCTCGATCAGCCGCTGCGAGCCGGGGAAGAGCTTGGTGCGGAAGTCCGTGGTGATGCCGAACGCGAAGACGTCGAGCCCCAGGTCGTCCACGACCCGGGCGAGCTGGTCGATCTGCTCGGGGGCGAGGAACTGCGCCTCGTCCACGATCACGTAGTCGACCTTGCCGCCCTGCGACATCCGGGCCACCAGGTAGGCGTACAGGTCCATGCCCGGCGCGGCCTCGACCGCCGCCGTGACCAGGCCGAGGCGGGAGGAGAGCTTGCCCTGCCCGGCGCGGTCGTCACGCGTGAAGATCACGCCCTGCAGCCCGCGCGCCGAGCGGTTGTGCCCGATCTGGAGCGCGAGGGTACTCTTCCCGCAGTCCATCGTGCCGGAGAAAAACACCAGTTCAGGCATGGAGGAAACGGGACCTTCCGGGTCGTGTGAGGAGTGTGGGGCCAGGGGGCCGGGGTGGGGCGGGCAGGGCTGCGGGGGCTTCGAGGCGGTCAGGTGCGCACTTCGAGCAGCGGGACGAGCTGCTCGGCCGCGGTCATGGAGCCGTGCATGCCGGCGAGCTTGGACTCGTTGGGCTCGTTCACGGACGCGGTGATCGCGACGTCGGCGTACGCGGCCGCGACCACGTCGCCGATCCGTCCGAAGACGCGCTCGTCGCACTCCCCCGGCGGCCCGAACCAGCCCAGTTCCAGGGCCTCTTCGCGACTCGCGATCCAGAACCGGTCGCCGAGCACCTCGCGCCACACGGTCAGTACGTCGGCCTCGGCGCCGGGGACCGCGTACACGTGCCGGGCCCGGCCCTCGCCGCCGAGCAGGGCCACGCCCGCGCCCAGCTCCCAGTCCTCGTCGAAGTCGATGCGGGAGTCCTCGTCGAAGGGGACGTCCACCATGCCGTGGTCGGCGGTCACGTACAGCGCGGTGCGCGGCGGCAACTGCTCGGCGAGCCGCTGCACGAGCCGGTCGACGTACATCAGCTGGCCGCGCCAGGCGTCGGAGTCCACGCCGTGCCGGTGGCCGGCTCCGTCGAGCTCGCTGAAGTACGTGTAGACCAGCGAGCGGTCTCCGGCGGCGAGGCGCTCGGCCGCCAGGTCCATGCGCTCCTCGCCGGTCATCCGGCCGACGAAGGTGCCTCCGCTCAGCGCGATCTTGGTGAGCGGGGTGGTCTCGAAGGTGGGCGAGGACACCTGCGCGGTGGCCACCCCCGCCGCGTCCGCCAGCTGGAAGACGGTCGGGTACGGCTGCCAGGGCTTCGGCGGGGTCCACGGGTGCCAGCGCAGCTGGTTCATCAGCTCGCCGGTGGCCGGGTTGCGGACCGCGTAGCCGGGCAGGCCGTGGCGGGCCGGGGGGAGGCCGGTGCCGACGGAGGCCAGCGAGGTGGCGGTGGTGGCCGGGAAGCCCGCGGTGATCGGGCGGCCGGTGCCACCGCGCGAGGTGCCGAGCAGGGAGGTCAGGTACGGGGCCTCGTCCGGGTGGGCCTTGATCTGCTCCCAGCCCATGCCGTCGACCAGGAACACGCAGTTCCGGTCGGCCGGCGTCAGCTCGGTGATGGCGGCGGTGAAGCCGGGGACCCCCTGGCCGGCCACGAGGGTCGGCAGCAGGTCGGCGAGCGAGCCGGTCCCGTACTGCGGGACGGGGGCGCCGGCCAGGTCCAGCAGTTCCGGTTCGTCCCAGTTCGCGGGTGCGGAGTAGGACATCAGCGGGCGGGGGAGGCGGTCGCCGCGGTCGCCTCCGACAGCGCCTGGGCGAACAGGAGGGTCTGGCGGACCGCCTCCGGGCCGTCGCCCGCCTCGCTGACGCGCAGGCTGAGGTCGTCGGCGGTGGAGTTGCCGGTGTAGCCGTGGTCGGAGTCGCAGTTGGGGTCGCCGCAGGCAGCGGGCTCCAGGTCGATGCGGGAGACCGCGCCCCAGCCGATGGTCAGCACGACCTCGCGGGGCAGGGTGCCCGGCGTGTAGGACTCGGGGTTGGCGACGACGCGGCTGAGCACCACCGAGGAGATCCCGGACAGCTTCACCGACTCGGTGGAGGTGGTCGCGTACGGGGACGGGGAACCGGAGTCGGCGGCCTGCTCGTCGGTGTGGCTCACGATGAAGCGGTTGCCGGTCAGGACCAGCACGGTGACGTGCCGGCGCACCTCGTTGGAGTCGAACGTCGTCTCCTGGTGGACCAGGTACGACGAGATCGGCTCGCCGCCCACCGCGGCCTCCACGGCCTCTGCCACGAGGGCCGGGTAGTAGCCGCTGCGCTCGATCGCCGCGCGCAGCCCCTGGGTCGTCGTACCGGATTTCGCCATGGGGTCCATCCTAAGGCCCGCAGGGGGCGCCCCGGCCGCCCCCGGACGGGCTCAGTAGCTGGGGAGCGTCCGGGGGCCGAGATCGGTGCGGGCCGGAGGACGGGCGATGCGGACCGTGGCGCTCAGCACGGAGAGGCCCTCGGTGGCGACGACGACGGGCTCCAGGGTGACGCCGACCACTTCCGGGTGGTCGTCCACGAGGCGGGACAGGCGCAGGAGGAGCTCCTCCAGGGCCGGGGTGTCGACGGGGTCGCTGCCGCGCCAGCCGAAGAGGAGCGGTGCGGTCCGGATGGACCGGATCAGTCCGGCGACGTCCCGGTCGGTGGCCGGCACGATCCGGTGGGCGGTGTCGCCGAGCAGCTCGGAGGCGACGCCGGCGAGCCCGAACGACAGGACGGCACCGGCGGCGGGGTCGATGACGGACCGCACGACGGTGTCCACGCCCCGCGGGACCATGGCCTGGACCACGGGCAGCAGCTCGGCGGGCGAGCCGAGCAGGCCGGTGAGCTCGCCGTACGCGCGGCGCAGCGCGGCCTCGCCCGCCAGGTCGAGGCGTACGCCGCCCAGGTCGGCCCGGTGGCGCAGGTGCGGGGCGGTGGTCTTGAGCGCGACCGGGTAGCCGAGGGCCCCGGCGGCCTCCACCGCGGCGTCGACGGTGGGCGCGGGCAGGGTGAGCAGCACCCGGATCCCGTACCGGGCCAGCAGCGCGGCGGCGTCGGCCTCGGCGAGGGTGAGCACCCCGTCGCCGCCGCCGACCTCGGCCAGCAGCCGGGCGAGCTGGGCGGCGGCCCCGGCCTCGTCGATGTCCTCGTACTCGGGGACGTGGCCGGACTCGGCGTCGGCCCGCCGCCACTGCCCGTACCGGACGGCCTCGGCGACGGCCCGGACGGCCCGCTCGGCAGCCGGGTAGGCGGGGATGCGCACGTCGGCGCGGGAGAGGGACTCCACGAGCTCCGCCAGCTCCACGTGGACGACCGCCACCGGCTTGCCGGGGTGCGCGGCGACGGCGTCGCGCAGCGCGTCGGCCAGGTGGTCGGCGCCCGCCTCCTCGGTCACCCAGGGGATCGCGGTGACGACCACCGCGTCGTGGGCGTCGTCGGCCAGGGCTGCGGCCACGGCCCGGCCGAAGTCCGCCGGGGAGGCCGCCGTGGTCAGGTCGAGCGGGGCGCCCGGCCGCAGCCCCTGGGCCAGGCAGGCGTCGTACGTGAGGAAGCCGAGGGACTCCGAGTTGCCCAGGATCGCCACGCGCGGTCCGGCCGGCACCGGCTGCGAGGCGAGCAGCAGCCCCACGTCCACCAGCTCGGTCACCGTGTCGACCCGGATCACGCCGGCCTGACGCAGCAGCGCGGAGACGGTGGCCTCCGGCAGCCTGGTCCCCGGGACCACGTGGCCGGCCGGGGTGTGGCGGCCGCCCTTGGCGACGACGACCGGCTTGACGGCGGCGGTGCGGCGCGCGAGCCGGGTGAACTTCCGCGGGTTGCCGAGGGTTTCGAGGTACATCAGGGCCACGTCGGTGGCCTCGTCCTCGTACCAGTACTGGAGGATGTCGTTGCCGGAGACGTCCGCCCGGTTGCCCGCGGAGACGAAGGACGACAGCCCCACGCCGCGCCGCAACAGCGCGGACAGCAGCGCTATCCCGATCGCGCCGGACTGCGTGAACAGCCCGATCCGGCCGGGGACGGGGGCCGGCACCGGGGCGAGCGAGGCGTTGAGGCCCACGTCCGGGGCGGTGTTGATCACGCCGAAGGCGTTCGGCCCGATCAGCCGCATCCCGTACGAGCGCACCTGTCGGACCAGTTCGCGTTGCCGGTCGAGCCCGGCCGGGCCGCTTTCCCCGTATCCGGCGGACAGGACGACGAGCCCCTGGACACCGCGCTCGCCGCAGTCGGCCACCACCTGCGGGACGCGCTCGGCAGGGACCGCGACGACCGCGAGGTCGACCGGGGCGTCGATGTCGCGGAGGGAGCGGTAGGCCCGCACGCCTTCCAGCAGGTCCCCCTCGATACCGGGGGCGCGCGCCTCGTTCACGGCGAAGAGGTGGCCCCGGAAGCCGCTGTCGCGCAGGTTCCGCAGGGCCGCCGCTCCGACGCCGGCGCCGGAGCGGCTGACTCCGACGACCGCGACCGAGCCCGGGGCCAGCAGCCGCTGCACGGAGCGGGCCTCGGCACGCTGTTCGCGGGCGCGCTGTACGGCCAGGGACTCGGCGGTGGGTTCGAGGTCGAGGGTGAGGTGGACGGAGCCGTCTTCGAAGCTGCGCTTCTGCAGGTATCCGGCGTCCGTGAACACTTTGATCATCTTGGTGTTGGCGGGGAGCACCTCCGCCGCGAACCGGCGGATGCCCCGCTCCCGGGCGACGGCTCCGATGTGCTCCAGCAGTGCGGAGGCGACGCCGCGGCCCTGGTGGGCGTCCTGGACGAGGAAGGCGACCTCGGCCTCGTCGGCGGGGGCGGAGGCGGGGCGGCCGTCGGGGCCGATGCGGTCGTAGCGGACGGTGCCGATGAACTCCTCGCCGACGGTGGCCGCGAGGCCGACGCGGTCCACGTAGTCGTGGTGCGTGAAGCGGTGCACGTCGCGGTCGGAGAGCCGGGGGTGGGGGGCGAAGAAGCGGTAGTACTTCGACTCATCGGAGACCTGGTCGTAGAAGCTGACCAGCCGCCCGGCGTCCTCGGTGGTGATGGGCCTGATCCGGGCGGTGCCGCCGTCCCTCAGGACGACGTCGGCTTCCCAGTGGGCCGGGTACGCGGGGTCCGACGCGGTGGTCATGCGGTGATCTTAAGCCCAGGAGGGGCAGGACAGCCCCTGCGCGGCGCATACGGAAATGCCGTGCGAACCGGTGCAAGCTGGGGTACGTCGAGTGGCGGGAGACCCGGGTCGGAAGCCGGTCGAAGGCCCGGCCGAAAGCAGCTCGGAGGCCGGTCGTAGGCCGGTTGTAGGCCGGTCCGAGCACTCGGGGCGTCGTGAGAGACTGGTCTAGACAACCGCAAGAACCTGAAGGGCATCACCATGGCAGAGCGTCGCGTCAACGTCGGCTGGGCCGAGGGCCTGCACGCCCGTCCCGCCTCGATCTTCGTCCGGGCCACGACCGCTTCCGGCGTCCCGGTGACCATCGCGAAGGCCGACGGGAACCCCGTCAACGCCGCCTCCATGCTGGCGGTGCTGGGCCTGGGTGCACAGGGTGGCGAGGAGATCGTCCTGGCGTCCGACGCCGAGGGTGCCGAGATCGCGCTGGACCGCCTCGCGAAGCTGGTCGCCGAGGGGCTGGAGGAGCTCCCCGAGACCGTCTGACCCTTCGGGTTCGCACCACGAACGGCGGAGCCGCGGCCTCCGGAGCATTCCGGTACCGCGGCTCCTCTGTTTTCCGCACCCCGCCCTGCCGCGCACATTCCGGGCGGGTCGAGGAATTCACTTCGCCGGCCCGGTGAAGGCGCGACGGGAAGTACCGGGCCGGGAAATACCGGGGCACGGAAATATCGGGGTCAGAATTGCCGGGCGCAGCGGCATCCCCATTCATACGCCGCTTCTGTTAATGGGAGCGGCTCGTCATGTTTACGGCAGGTTGCGAAGTCCTCACCCGCAGCCGGTAGGCCCCGGTCGTCCGGTCGGCGTGGACCGCCGTCAGCGTCTTCGCGCGCTCGGCGTCCCCGCGGGCCACCGCGTCCACGATCGCGCCGTGCTCCGCCCAGCACTCCACCGGCCGGGCCGGGGCCTGCACGGTGTACATCCAGGCGACCTTGTGCCGCATCTGGGTGAGCAGCGTGATCAGCCCGGGGCTCGCGGAGGCCTGCGCCAGGGTCTCGTGGAACCAAGCCCCCAGCGCCCGCAGGTCCTCGCCCTGCCCCTGCCTGGCCCGCTCCTGGCCCAGTCTGACCAGCCCGCGCAGCACCTTGAGGTGACCCTCGGTGCGCCGGCGGGCGGCCCGCGAGGCCGCCAGCGGCTCCAGCAGCATCCGCAGCTCCAGCAGGTCGGCCGCCTCCTGCTCGGTGGGCTCGGCGACGCAGGCGCCCGCGTGGCGGCGGGTGGTCACGAAGCCCTCGGACTGCAGCGTCCGCAGCGCCTCGCGGACCGGGACGCGCGAGACCCCGTAGCGGCGGGCCAGCACCTCCTCGGTCAGCCTGGCGCCCGGTTCGAACGCCCCGGAGACGATGTCGTCGCGGATTGCAGTGCATACCGCGTGCGCGGGAATACGCAAGACGGGACCTCCGCTTCTTTCCGATTGCCGGCGACAATGCCGTGACCGTACTGGGATCGTATGGGGACTCTATTGCAACCGGCTGAATTTTCCGAGCGGCGACGGAAATCGGCGGTATTTACGGCCATGACGCCGAAGGCCCCGGCTCGGTGAGCCGGGGCCTTCGGAGGAAGCGTGCGGGTCCGCGCGTACGCGCTGGGATCAGAGGTTCACGCCGTGCGACCGCAGGTACGAGATCGGGTCGATGTCCGAGCCGTACGAGGCGCCGGTGCGGGCCTCGAAGTGCAGGTGCGGGCCGCTGGAGTTGCCGGTGGAGCCCGACAGGCCGATCTGCTGACCGGGGGTGACCTGCTGGCCGACGGAGACGCTCAGCGAGGACAGGTGGCCGTACTGCGTGTACGTGCCGTCGGCGTGCTTGATGACGACGTTGTTGCCGTACGCGCCGCCCCAGCCGGCCTCGACGACGGTGCCGAGACCCACCGCTTGCACCGAGGTGCCGGAGGCGGCGTGGAAGTCGATGCCCGTGTGGCTGCCCGAGGACCACATGCCGCCGCCCGCGCGGTACTGGGTGGAGACGTAGGAGTCGTCGAGCGGGGAGACGAAGGTGTTGAGGCGCTTGCGCTCCTCCTCGCGGGCGGCGCGCTCGGCGGCCTCGCGCTCGGCCTTCGCCTTCTCCTCGGCCTTCTGCTTGGCCTCGGCGGCCCGGGCCTTCGCGTCGGCCTCGGCCTTCTCCTTGGCGGCGGTGGCCTCGGCGGCGGCCTGCTGGGCCTGGGCCTGGGCCTCGACGTCGCCGGCGAGGTCCGCGGCGGTGACGACCGCGTTCAGCCCGGTGTCCTCGGTGGAGGGGGCCTTGTCCGAAGCGGCGAACGCCGGGCCCGCGAGCGTGCCCACGACACCGGTGGTCGCGAGGGCGGCCACACCGGCGTAACCGGCGGTCTTGCGGCTCAGACGGCTGGAACCACGGTGCTTGCCGGCGGCACGGCTGCCAAAGGCCATGAGGAGGCTGATCCTTTCCTTCCTTCTCGCCTACCGGGTTAGCTGACGGGTTCGGAGCAGGAAGGTCTCCTACGGGCCCCTCTGGCGAGGCGGCCCGATTCACCCCAGGGACATGTGGGTCCCCGGCTCCCCAGGCTCGCGCCTGACGGGGACTCGGCGATCGCTGTCCGGTGCCGCGGTTGCGGCGCGTACATCTGACGAACAGCACGGCCGACGCTAGGCGGATCATCAGTCAATCACCAAATGGTCACGGCCTTTTGTTGCGCACGCCACACCGCATAAGCCGACCTTCGGGCCAAACAGACATAAGGGGCTCCGGCGGACAAGCCGCCGAAGCCCCTTGAATCACCCGCCCGTTGCGGCGGGCGACGGACGACGTCAGTTGGTGACGACGGTGACCTCGCCGATCCCGAGCGCCCGCACCGGCTCCTCGATCTGCGCGGCGTCACCCACCAGCACGGTGACCAGACGGTCCACCGGGAAGGCCTTCACGACCGCCGTGGTCGCCTCCACCGTGCCGGTCGCGGCCAGCTGGGCGTACAACTGCGCCTGGTAGTCGTCCGGGAGCTGCTGCTCCACCTGGTCCGCCAGCGTGCCGGCGACGGCCGCGGCCGTCTCGAACTTCAGCGGGGCCACGCCCACCAGGTTCTGCACGGCCACGTCCCGCTCGGCGTCGGTCAGGCCACCCTCGGCGAGGGTGCGCAGCACCTTCCACAGGTCGTCCAGGGCCGGGCCGGTGTTGGGGGTGTCCACCGAGCCGCTGATGGCGAGCATCGACGCGCCCCGCCCGTCGGCCGTGGAGCGCAGCACCTGACCGAAGGCGCGCACGCCGTAGGTGTAGCCCTTCTCCTCGCGCAGCACCTTGTCCAGGCGCGAGGTGAGGGTGCCGCCCAGGCAGTACGTGCCGAGCACCTGCGCCGCCCACACGGTGTCGTGCCGGTCCGGCCCGATCCGGCCGATGAGCAGCTGCGTCTGCACCGCTCCGGGCCGGTCGACGATGACCACGCGGCCGGTGTCGTCGGCGGTGACCGGGGGCACCTCCGCCGGCTGGCCGGCGGTACCGGTCCAGGCGCCCAGGGTGTCCGCCAGCACCTCGTCCAGGTCGATGCCGGTCAGGTCGCCGACGACCACCGCGGTCGCGGTGGCGGGGCGCACGTGGGCCTCGTAGAAGGCGCGCACGGCACCGGAGTCGATGCGGGCCACCGTCTCCTCGGTGCCCTGGCGCGGGCGGGACATCCTCAGGTCGGCCGGGAAGAGCCGGCGGTAGAGCTCCTTGGCGGCGCGGCGCTGCGGGTTGGCCAGCTCGTGCGGGATCTCGTCCAGGCGGTTGCGGACGAGGCGGTCGACCTCGCTGTCGGTGAAGGCGGGCGCCCGCAGGGCCTCGGCGAGCAGGCCCAGGGCCTTCAGCAGCCGGGAGGCGGGGACCTCCAGGGAGACGCGCACGCCCGGGTGGTCGGCGTGCGCGTCGAGGGTGGCGCCGCAGCGCTCCAGCTCGGCCGCGAACTCCTCGGCGGTGTGCTTGTCGGTGCCCTCCGACAGGGCCCGGGCCATGATCGTGGCCACGCCGTCCAGGCCCGCCGGCTCGGCGTCCAGCGGGGCGGAGAGGTTGATCTCGACGGCCACCACCTGCTGGCCCGGCCGGTGGCAGCGCAGCACGGTCAGGCCGTTGGGCAGGGAGCCGCGTTCGGGGGCCGGGAAGGCCCACGGCCGGGGCTGCCCGGCCTGGGGCCGCGGGTGGAAGGTCATCGTGACGGCTGCGGTGTCGCTCACTGCTCCGCCCCCTCGTTCTCGTTCTCGGTCGCGTCGGAGTCGTGGGGGGGGGGGGGGGGGCGGGGGGGGCGGGGGGCGGGGTGAAAAAAAAAAACAGAGGAGGGGGGGCGGAGGGGAGGGGGCGCGGACCGCCACACCCACACGCAGGAGG
>NZ_JBHXTC010000003.1:265888-307437 GCF_042677605.1 Streptomyces sp. NPDC127106
CGCCGGTGACGCCCCCTCCCCCCCCCCCTCGAACGCGTTCTCGGACGCGTCGGACTCGACGGCGCGGGCGGCCCCCTCGGCCGCGAGGGGCTCGTACACCAGCACCGCACGGTTGTCGGGGCGCAGTCGGGCCGCGGCCACGGCCTGCACCTCCTCGGCGGTGATGTCGAGGAGCCGCTGGACGGCGGTCAGCGCCAGCTGCGGGTCGCCGAACAGCACCGTGAAGCGGCACAGTTCGTCGGCCCGGCCGGCCACCGTGCCCAGCCGGTCCAGCCACTCGCGCTCCAGCTGGGCCTGCGCGCGCTCCATCTCCTCGGCGGTCGGGCCCTCGGCGGCGAACCGCGCGAGCTCCTCGTCCACGGCGGCCTCGATGGCGGGCACCTCGACGCCGCTGGAGGTCTTCACGTCCAGCCAGCCCAGGGAGGGGGCGCCGGCCAGGCGGAGCATGCCGAAGCCCGCCGCGACGGCCGTCTGGTCGCGGCGCACCAGGCGGTTATGCAGGCGGGAGGACTCGCCGCCGCCCAGGACGGTCAGGGCCACGTCCGCGGCGTCGCACGCGCGGGTGCCGTCGTGCGGGAGCCGGTAGGCGGCCATCAGCGCGCGGGCGGGGACGTCCTCGACGATCTCCTCGCGGAGCTCGCCGCCCATGGTGTCCGGCAGCGTGCCGTCGCGCGGCGGCTGCTTGCCGTCGTGGGCGGGGATGGTGCCGAAGTACTTCTCGATCCAGGCGAGCGTCTGGGCGGGGTCGATGTCGCCGACGACCGACAGCACCGCGTTGTTGGGCGCGTAGTAGGTGCGGAAGAACGTGCGGGCGTCCTCCAGCGAGGCCGCGTCCAGGTCGGCCATCGAGCCGATCGGGGTGTGGTGGTACGGGTGGGGCTCGGGGTAGGCGAGTGCGGTGAGCCGCTCGAACGCCGTGCCGTAGGGGACGTTGTCGTAGCGCTGGCGGCGCTCGTTCTTGACGACGTCGCGCTGGTTCTCCATGGACTCGTCGTCCAGGGCGGCCAGCAGCGAGCCCATCCGGTCCGCCTCCAGCCACAGGGCGAGCTCGAGCTCGTGGGCCGGCATGGTCTCGAAGTAGTTGGTGCGCTCGAAGCTCGTCGTGCCGTTCAGGGAACCGCCCGCGCCCTGGACCATCTCGAAGTGGCCGTTGCCGGATACGCTCGCGGAGCCCTGGAACATCAGGTGCTCGAAGAGGTGAGCCAGACCGGTGCGTCCCTTGACTTCGTGCCGCGAGCCGACGTCGTACCAGAGGCAGACCGCGGCGACCGGTGTCAGGTGATCCTCGGACAGCACCACGCGCAGGCCGTTGGCCAGCCGGTGTTCCGTCGCTGTCAGGCCGCCGGAGCCGGCCTGGGCTGTGGCCGTGTGACCCATGGGCATGTGGTCCCTTCGATCGCGATGCAGAGAATTCCGTCAGACCTGCCACTGTATGCAAGCGCGCCGGGGACCGGAGAAGTTCCCGGCGCACGCCTGGGTCGGAGTCGGGCCTGTCGGTGCCTCGGGACACAATGGTCGCGACGACCCACGTCAGCCCCTGTCACCAGACCCGCCCGATCCACCCGACGCACCAGACCCGTCCGACCCAGCCAGACCCCCAGCACACCATTCTTTCTTGGTTAAGGAGCCGCGCAGCGATGGCCCGCCGCAGCACGAAGACCCCGCCGCCGGAGGAGTTCGAGGAGAACATCCTCGACATCGACGTCGTCGACGAAATGCAGGGCTCCTTCCTCGAGTACGCGTACTCGGTGATCTACTCCCGTGCCCTGCCCGACGCCCGGGACGGCATGAAGCCGGTACACCGGCGCATCGTCTACCAGATGAACGAGATGGGCCTGCGCCCCGACCGCGGCTACGTGAAGTGCGCCCGCGTCGTCGGCGAGGTCATGGGCAAGCTGCACCCGCACGGCGACGCGTCGATCTACGACGCCCTCGTGCGCATGGCCCAGCCCTTCTCCATGCGGCTCCCCCTGGTCGACGGCCACGGCAACTTCGGCTCGCTCGGCAACGACGACCCGCCGGCCGCCATGCGCTACACCGAGTGCCGCATGGCGGACGCCACCTCGCTGATGACGGAGTCGATCGACGAGGACACCGTCGACTTCACCGCCAACTACGACGGCCAGGAGCGGGAGCCGGTCGCACTGCCCGCCGCGTACCCGAACCTGCTGGTCAACGGCGCCTCCGGGATCGCGGTCGGCATGGCGACCAACATGCCCCCGCACAACCTGGGCGAGGTCATCGCCGCCGCCCGCCACCTGATCCGCTACCCGCACGCGGACCTGGAGGCGCTGATGCGCTTCGTGCCGGGTCCGGACCTGCCCACCGGCGGCAAGATCGTGGGCCTGGCGGGGATCAAGGACGCGTACGAGAAGGGCCGCGGCACCTTCAAGATCCGCGCGACGGTGTCGGTGGAGGACGTCTCCGCGCGCCGCAAGGGCCTGGTCGTCACCGAACTGCCCTTCACCGTCGGCCCCGAGAAGGTCGTCGCGAAGATCAAGGACCTGGTCGGCTCGAAGAAGCTCCAGGGCATCGCCGACGTCAAGGACCTCACCGACCGCGCCCACGGCCTGCGCCTGGTCATCGAGATCAAGAACGGCTTCCACCCGGAGGCCGTCCTGGAGCAGCTCTACAAGCTGACGCCGATGGAGGAGTCCTTCGGCATCAACAACGTCGCCCTGGTCGACGGCCAGCCGCTGACGCTGGGCCTGAAGGAGCTGCTGGAGGTCTACCTCGACCACCGCTTCGAGGTCGTGCGCCGGCGCAGCGAGTTCCGCCGCGGCAAGCGCCGCGACCGGCTGCACCTGGTCGAGGGCCTGCTGGTGGCCCTCCTCGACATCGACGAGGTCATCCGGCTCATCCGGGACAGCGACAACTCGGCCCAGGCCAAGGAGCGGCTCATGGAGCGCTTCTCGCTGAGCGAGGTCCAGACCCAGTACATCCTGGACACCCCGCTGCGCCGCCTGACCCGCTTCGACCGCATCGAGCTGGAGTCCGAGCGCGACCGCCTGACCGCCGAGATCGAGGAGCTGACCCGGATCCTGGAGTCCGACGCCGAGCTGCGCAAGCTGGTCTCCGGGGAACTGGCCGCGGTCGCGAAGAAGTTCGGCACCGAGCGGCGCACGGTCCTGCTGGAGTCGGCGGGCGCCTCGGTCGCGGCGGTCCCGCTGGAGGTCGCGGACGACCCGTGCCGCGTCCTGCTGTCCTCGACGGGCCTGCTGGCGCGGACGGCCACCGCCGACCCGGTGGTCGCGGAGGAGGGCGCCGCCCGTTCCAAGCACGACCTGATCGTCTCGCAGGTGGCGGCCACGGCCCGCGGCGACGTCGGGGCGGTCACCTCCCACGGGCGGCTGCTGCGCCTGTCGGTGATCGACCTGCCGCAGCTGCCGGACACGCACGCCGCGCCGAACCTGGCGGGCGGGGCCCCGCTGGCGGAGTTCCTCTCGGGGCTGGCACCCGACGAGAAGGTGGTCTGCCTGACCACGCTGGACGAATCCGCGCAGGGCCTGGCGCTCGGCACCGAGCAGGGCGTGGTCAAGCGGGTCGTGCCCGACTACCCGGCCAACAAGGACGAGCTGGAGGTCATCACCCTCAAGGAGGGCGACCGCATCGTCGGCGCGGTCGAGCTGCGCACCGGCGAGGAGGACCTGGTCTTCATCACCGACGACGCCCAGCTGCTGCGCTACCCGGCGAGCCAGGTGCGCCCGCAGGGCCGCCCGGCCGGCGGCATGGCGGGCATCAAGCTCTCCGCCGGCGCCAAGGTGATCCACTTCTCGGCGGTGGACCCGTCGCGGGACGCCCTGGTGCTCACGGTGGCCGGCTCGCACGACACGTTGGACGGATCGGTCCAGTCCGGGAAGCTGACAGCGTTCGACCAGTTCCCGCGCAAGGGCCGCGCCACCGGCGGCGTCCGCTGCCAGCGGTTCCTGAAGGGCGAGGAGCTGCTGACGCTGGCCTGGGCGGGCAACGCCCCGGCCCGGGCCGCGACCGCCAACGGGGCTCCGGCCGAACTGCCGGCCGTGGACCCGCGCCGCGACGGCTCGGGGACCGTGCTGCCCGCGGCCGTCGCCGTACTGGCGGGTGCCGCGCTGTAGGACGTACGAGGGCGTCCGGGTGGTACGACCGAGGGGACGTACCACCCGAATGCCGACTAGTGTTTCCCCCTCGGTGTTGGTGGGGGGAGTACACAGCTGATGAGTCGTCGGTCGGGCGGATTGATCGGGACCTGGGCCGAGGCCCAGCGCCGACAGCAGCAGACGCAGCTGATCCAGCAGCGGGAGGCGGAGCGCCGACAGCGGGCCCACGAACGCGAGGCGAACCGGAGCCACCGCCAGTACCGCGAGGCCGAGGCCCAGCGGCGTACCGCACAGCTCGACGCCGAGGTCGCCGCCCTCAAAGGCCTGCTGGTCGCGGGCTGCCGGGCCCCGGCGTTCCGGACGGCCTCCCTGATCCGGTCCGAACAGCTGGAGCCGTTCAACCCCGGGACGCTGGCGCAGCCGGTGCCGCTGCCCCGCATCGAGGACTTCCAGCACCGGAGCAGCGGCTGGACGCTCGGCTCGAACCACCGGGCACAGGCGGAGCGGGAGGCCCACGCCCGGTACACCCAGGCCTGGCAGGCCGCGAACGCCGCGGAGGCACAGCGGCAGCAGCAACTGGCGGCGTACCGGCAGCAGTACGACCGGTGGGCGGCGGAGCAGCTCGCCGGGGTACGGGCGCACAACAGCGGGCTCACCGAGTTGGCCGCCGCCCTGCGCTCGGGCGATGCCGGGGCGGCCGTCGAGTACTTCTCGGCGGCCCTCTACGCCTCGACGGCCTGGCCCGAGGCGCTGCCGAGGCAGGTGGCGGCCGCGTACGACCCCGCCGCGCGCCAGCTGGTGCTGGACTGGGAGCTGCCCGGGTACGCGGTGGTGCCGGAGGCCAGGGCGGTGCAGTACCTGCCGAGCACGGACCAGGACAAGGTGAAGCCCCGCCCGGTCACGGAGCGGCGGGCGCTGTACCGGGACCTGCTGGCGCAGTGCATGCTGCTGGTGGTGCGCGAGCTGTACGCGGCGGACGAGTTCGGCGTACTGGACTCCGTCGTGGTCAACGGCTTCGTGGACTGCCACGATCCGGCGACGGGGCAGGAGGCGCGGTTCGTGCTCGCCACGGTGCCCGCGGCGCGCAGCGCTTTCGCGGGGCTGCGGCTGGAGCAGGTCAGCGCGGTGGATTGCCTGGTGTCGGGGTTGGGCGGGCAGCTGTCGGCGCGGCCCGACCAGCTGACGGCGGTGCGCCCCGGGCGCCGGCCCGACGAGGTGGGCGGAGGTGTCGTCAGCCACGGCGGGCACGCGGACGGCGAGGACGAGCCGGATCTTTTCGCGATGGACCCGATCGACTTCGAGAACCTGGTCGCGGAGCTGTTCCGGGCGATGGGCATGGAGGCGGTGACCACGCAGCGGTCGGGTGACGGCGGCGTGGACGTGGAGGCGCTGGACCCGGCACCGATCCGGGGCGGGCGGATCGTGGTGCAGGTCAAGCGCTACCGGAATACGGTGCCGCCGACGGCCGTGCGCGATCTGTACGGCACGGTCCAGGACAAGGGGGCGAACAAGGGGGTGCTGGTCACCACCGCGTCCTTCGGGCCAGGGTCGTACACCTTTGCCAACGGCAAGCCGCTGGAACTGGTTCCCGGGACCGCCCTGGTGGACCTCCTGCACCAGCACGGGCTGCGGGGGCGCCTCGGCCCGGCCGACGGCTCCGCGGCCGGTGCCCCGGGCCGACGGGCAGCGGCGGGTGCCCCGGGCCGACGGGCAGCGGCGGGTGCCCCGGGCCGACGGGCAGCGGCCGGGCCCGCGCCCGGGAACACCGCCGGCACCGATTCCGCTGGCCCCGACCACAACGTGCTGGGCATGTCCTGGGCCGGCCAGGTCGCGCTGGACGTGTGCGCACTGGTCTGCCAGGGCGGCCGGGTGCTGAGCGAGGACCACTTCGTCTTCTACAACAACCCGCGGACCCCGGACGGCTCGGTACGGGCCCGCGCGCACGCAGCACCGGACAAGGCCGCGCTGGAGGTCTCCTTCGACGCGCTGCCGCAGCGGGCGGACCGGCTGGTCCTGGTCGCCGCGGTGGACCCGGAAGCCGATCCGCACGCCGACCTGGCCGGTTTCACCGATGCCCGGGTCCGGCTGCTGTCCGCCGACGGCACGGAGCTCGGCCGGCTGGACGTCTCCGACGGCCGGCCGGGCGAAACGGCCCTGGTCCTGGGCTCGTTCCGGCGCCGTGCCAACGGCGACTGGGACTTCGTGGCGGGCGGCAAGGGGTACCGCGGCGGCCTGGCGGACCTCCTCGGCGACCACGGCGTCGAGGTCGCCTGAGAGGGCCCGCGAGGCGCTCAGACCTCCGCGGGCCGCGAGGCCCCGAACCCCGGTTCGTGCTCCGCCCCCGGTTCGTGCTCCGCGCCGTGTCCGGTCCCCTCCGGATCCCCGACGGGGTCCTCGATCCCGTCCTCGGCCGCCCCGGCCGCGTACTCGTCCCCGGCCGCGTACTCGTCCCCGGCCCCGTCCGCGTCCCCGTGCTCGTCCTCGGTCCGCGGGGGTCGCGCGACGTACCGCAGCACACCCCACATGGCCTCAGGGCCCGCGTCCTGCGGCGACGGCTCGCGGCAGGACTCCAGCCCGCGCAGCAGGGCGGCGCCGTCGGTGCCGGCCCCGATCAGGACGAGCCGGGTCAGCCGCGGCTCGTCCCGGCCCCAGGGGCCGGGGGCGAAGCGGAGGAACCGGCCGACCGCATGCACCTCGTAGCGCTCCTCGTGGCCGGGGACGCCGAAGTGGACGAAGCCCTTGATCCGGTAGAGACCGGCGGGGCGGCTGTCGAGGAAGTCGATGAACCGGCGCGGGCTCAGGGCCTGCTCGGACACGAACTCCGTGCTCTCGTACAGCGTGTGGGCGTGGCCGCAGTGGCCCCCCGCGCACCCGCCGTGGTCCGTGCCACCGGAGCCGCCGGAGCCACTGGTGCCGCCGGAGCTCGCGGCGTCGCCGTGTCCGGCGTCCCGCGCCTCGGCGATGAGGTCCTCGAAGGACAGCTGGCCCCGGGTTTCCGTCCACGGACGGCGGTCGAAGAGCAGCTCCGGGTCGATGCGGCCGTGGTCTGCGGCGACGACGGGGGCGCCCGGGCACAGGTCGGCCAGCTCGGCCTCGATCCGGGCGCGCTCCGCCTCGTCGACCCGGTCGGTCTTGTTGAGCACCACCAGGTCCGCGGCCGCGAGGTGGCGGTCGGTCTCCGGATGGCGGGACCGGGTCCCGTCGAACTCGGCCGCGTCGACGACCTCCACCAGACCGCCGTACCGGATCGCCGGGTTCTCGCTGGCCACCAGCATCCGGATCATCTCCTGGGGCTCGGCCAGCCCGCTCGCCTCGATGACGATCACATCGATGCGGTGGACGGGTGCGGAGAGCTTCTCCAGGTACGCGTCGAGCTCGCTGCCGTCGACGGCGCAGCACAGGCAGCCGCCGCCTAGCGAGACCATCGAATCGCCGACCTGGCCGGCCACCGACATCGCGTCGATCTCGATCGACCCGAAGTCGTTGACGACGACGCCGATCCGGGTGCCGCCGCGGTTGGCCAGGAGGTGGTTGAGCAGGGTCGTCTTGCCGGATCCCAGGAATCCGGCGAGGACGACGACGGGGATGGGCGTGACGGACCGGTCGGGCTGGCTGCTGTTCACCAGGCCGATCGTACTCAGACCGGCAGCGGAACCGGCTGGGGCGGCGGCGGCCCGACGTAGCGGGCGGCCGGACGGATGATTTTCGAGTCGGCGGCCTGTTCCAGGACGTTCGCGCTCCACCCGACCACGCGGGCCGCGCAGAACGTCGGGGTGAACATCTCGCGCGGCAGCCCGCACAGCTCCATCACCACGCCCGCGTAGAACTCGACGTTCGTGTGGAGCTCCCGGCCCGGCTTGAGTTCGGCGAGGATCGCCTCCACCTGCCGCTCGACCTCCACGGCGAAGTCCACGAGCGGCCCGCCGAACCGGAGGGCGATGCCGCGCAGCATCCGCGAGCGCGGGTCCTCGGTGCGGTACACCGGGTGGCCGAAGCCCATGATCCGGTCCCCGGCGAGCACCCGCCCGCGGATCCAGGGGTCGATGCGGTCGACCGACCCGATGGCGTCCAGGGTGTCCAGGGCCCGGCTGGGGGCGCCGCCGTGCAGCGGCCCGGAGAGCGCGCCGATCGCACCGGTGAGGCAGGCGGCGACGTCGGCACCGGTGGAGGCGACCACGCGGGCGGTGAAGGTCGAGGCGTTGAAGCCGTGGTCGACGGTGGAGATCAGGTACTGCTCGACCGCCCGTGCCCTGACCGGGTCCGGCTCCCGGCCCGTGAGCATGTACAGGTAGTTCGCGGCGTACGACAGGTCATCGCGCGGCTCGACCGGTTCCAGCCCCTGCCCGAGCCGGTGCAGGGCCGTGAGCAGGGTCGGTACAGCGGCGCACGCGGCCAGCGCGTCCGCGGCCCGCCGGTCGGGGGCGAGGTCGTAGACGGGCCGGAAGCCGGCGGAGGCACCCAGCAGGGAGAGCGCGGTCCGCAGTCCGGCGAGCGGGCCGGAGAGCGCGGTGGCCCGGGCGAGGGCGGGCAGGGCGTCGCGCACCTCGGCGGGCAGCCGGCGCAGCGGGGCGACCTCGGCGGCGAAGGCGGTCTGCTGGGCGGCGTCCGCCGGCAGGGCGCCGCGGAACATCAGGTGCCACACGTCTTCGAAGGTGCGGTGCTCGGCGAGCGCGACGGCCGAGTACTGGCGGTAGTGGTAGAAGCCCTCGCGACCCCGGACGTCACCGAGACCGGTCTCGGTGACCACGACGCCCGCGAGTCCGCGGGGCACATCAACTGTCATATCCATGGCTCGACCATCCATGATGGATTGAATCCTTGTCAATATTGATTGAATCAATATGTATAGGCTGACCGTCATGGACGATCAGGCGCACGGCGAACGACGGCTCACCACCCGGCAGGCGGCGGAGCTGCTCGGGGTGAAGCCCGCGACCGTGTACGCGTACGTCAGCCGCGGCCAGCTCACCAGCCGCCGCGACGCCGTAGGCCGCGGCAGCACCTTCGACGCGGCCGAGGTGGCGGCCCTGGCGCGGCGCAGCCGGCGCGAGGCTGCGACACCTGCGGGCGGGGAGCTGTCGGTTCGGACCTCGCTCACGCTCATCGAGCCCGACCGGTACTGGTTCCGCGGCGTGGACGCCGTCGACCTCGCCTCGCGGTACTGCTACGAGGAGGTCGCGGAGTGGCTCTGGACGGGGGCCCTGCCGCGCGGGACCCGCTTCACGGCTCCGGGCGGGCAGCTCGCGGCCGCCCGGCAGGCCGTGGCCGCGCTGCCCGAGCACGCCGGGCCGATCGACCGGCTGCGGGTGGCCACCGCTGCGGCAGCGGTGGCGGACCCGCTGCGCTTCGACCTCTCGGCCGAGGCGGTGCTCGGCTCCGCCCGCTGCCTGATCCCGACGCTGGTGGACGCCCTTCCGGTGGTCGGCCGGGATCCCGGCACCACGGCCGGCACGCGGGACGGCGAGCGGGACGGGGCTCTGGAGGGCGGGCTGCTGGCGGAGCGGCTGTGGCGCCGGCTGACCTCCCGGGAGCCGGAAGCAGCCGCCCTGAACGCCCTCGACCTGGCCCTGGCCCTGCTCATCGACCACGACCTGGCCGCCTCCACCCTGGCCGTACGGGTCGCCGCCTCGGCGCGGGCCCATCCGTACGCGGCGGTCTCGGCGGGACTGGGCGTGCTCGAAGGGCCGCTGCACGGCGCGGCCGGGCGGCTCGCCCACCGGACCCTCGCGGAGGTCCTGGAACGGGGCGCGGCCGCACCCGTCGTGGCCGACCACCTGCGGGCGGGGCGACACGTCCCCGGGCTCGGACACCGGCTGTACGAGGGTGAGGATCCCCGGGCCACCGCCCTGTTCGCCCGGCTGGAGGGCGTGTCGGCGGCCGGGCCGGCACTGGCGGCCGCCCGGGAGCTGGTCGCCACGACGGCGGCGCGGCAGAACGGATTGCACGCCAATGTGGACCTGGCCCTGGCCGTGCTGACCGTGTCCGGCGGCATGCCGCCGGAGGCCGGGGAGACCGTGTTCGCCGTGGCCCGGACCGCGGGCTGGATGGCGCACGCCCTGGAGGAGTACGAGGAGCGACCCCTGCGCATGCGGCCGTCCGGGCAGTACCAGGGCCCGCGCCCGCCGCAGCCGATGCCCTGACGGGGGCTGCGCCCGGGTCCCGGCGCCCGGGAGGCGGGGGGTGGGGGGCGGGGGGTTCCTCTATGTCTTTCGTCAAGCTTGAGCTGGTCATGCGGTGGCTGGTTCAGGACTGCGGGCTTCGTAGAAGGTTCCGTCGCGGAGCATGGCGAACAGGACGTTGATGCGCTGCCGGGCCAGGCGGAGGAGGGCCTGTGTGTGGGTCTTGCCGCGGGCTCGGCAGCGGTCGTAATAGGTGCGGGAGGCGTGGTCATGCAGGGCGGCGAACGCGGAGAGGAACATCGCGCGTTTGAGCTGCCGGTTTCCGCCTCTGGGTGCGTGTTCGCCGTGGATCGAGGTGCCCGACTGTCTGGTGGCGGGGGCGAGACCGGCGTAGGAGGCAAGGTGGGCGGCGGTGGGGAAGCTGGTGCCGTCTCCGACGGTGACCAGCAGGACGGCGGCGGTCCTGACGCCGACGCCGGGCAGCGACGTCAGGACCTGGGAAAGAGGGTGGGCCACCAGCAGTTCGTTGATCTGGGCTTCCAGGGCCCGGCGTTGTTCGCGGACTGCCGCGAGCGAGCGGGCCAAGGACGGTATGACCACGTCGAGGGTGCCGGTGCCCGGAACGACGACGGTCTGTTCATCGAGCGCGTCGAAGATGTCGTCGATGAGCCGGGCGGCCATCCGTGGGGCCCTCGGGCGGATCACCTCGACGAGTCGGCGGCGGCCGGCTTTCCGTAGGGCGGCTGGGGAGCCGTAGCGTTCCAGCAGCCAGGTGACGGCCTGGTGGTCCAAACGCGGCCCGAGGACGCGCTCCAGGCTGGGGTGGAACTGGGTGAGAAGGCCGCGTATCCGGTTGGAGGTGCGGGTGGCCTCAGCGGCGAGGTCTTGGTCGTCGAAGCCCACCAGAACAGTGAGCTCGGCGGTGATCTCGTCGGTCAGCTCCAGCGAGCGCAGGGTGTGCGGCATGGTGCGGGCGGCGTCCGCGATCACGGCCGCGTCTTTCGCGTCGGTCTTGGCCTCGCCGGGGTAGAGGTCGGCGATCCGTCGCATCGCGAGTCCGGGCAGGTAAGCGACCTGACAGCCCGAGTCGCGGGCGACGGTCAGCGGGAGGGCGCCGATAGAGGCGGGCTGGTCCACGACGACGAGGACGGTGCCGAACTTCGCGGCCAGCTTGTCGAACACGGCCCGCAGCTTCGGCTCGCTGTTGGGCAGCGGTTTGTCGAAGACCTTCTTCCCGGCCGGTGTCAGGCCGTGGCCGTGGTGTGTGCTCTTGCCGACGTCCAGGCCGAGGAAGACGCCCACGCCGCTGGTGTCGATCACGTGCCCCCACTTGCTCGATACCGGTGCTGGCCTGGGCGTCGGGGCCGTTCTCGCGCATCCACGTTATGCAGACCTGCCGCCCGCGAACGGCCGGGCATTGCGCCCGGCCAGGCGGTGGTCGGACCTCTCATCAGCGTCTCCGACGGCACCCCTCGGGCCCGGTGACACCACCCCCCAGGTCATCCGTTCGACAGGGGGCAACAGTCATGCCGGGCCCGGAGGCCAGCGGCCCTCTTGCAGGACCGCCAAAAACATAACGGGGCGGGGGCGGCAAGTGGGGTGGGCCACAGCCCGCGCCCGGCCCACGAGGAGCCATTCCACTTGTGCCGAAGCCGACCTACGGTTGCTGGTCATGCGGTTCCTCTCGATGAGCACTCGACGCTTCGGGCTGCCCCAACGGGCCGTCTCGCAGATCCTGCTCACCCAGCTGGCCATCGCCGCCGGCGTCGCCGTGCTGGCCACGGGGCTCTTCCTGGCCCCGCTCGGCGCCCAGCTCGACGACCAGGCCATGCGCCGCGCCCTGGCCATCGCCCAGAGCGCCGCCGCCGACCCGTCCCTGGCCGCCGGCCTGCTGGAGTCGGGGCCGGCCGCGGACGGCCCCGTGCAGGCGGCGGCCGAGCGGATCCGCCGGGCCACGGGCGCCGAGTACGTGGTCGTCCTGGACCTCGACGGGATCCGCCGCTCGCACCCCTCCCCCGACCGGATCGGCCTGCCCGTCTCCACCGACCCGAGCGACGCCCTCGCCGGCCGCGAGGTCATGGAGATCGACGACGGAACCCTCGGCCGCACCGCCCGCGGGAAGGTCCCGCTCGTCGCCGTCGACGGTGAGATCGTCGGCGCCGTCTCCGTCGGCATCGCCTACGACAGCGTCCGCGACCGGCTGCTCGGCGCCATCCCCGGCCTGCTGGCGTATGCGGGCGGAGCCCTGGCCGCGGGCGCCCTCGCCGCCTACCTGCTGTCCCGCCGGATCCAGCGCCAGACCCGCGGCCTGGCCTTCTCCGATATCGCCGGACTGCTCGCCGAACGCGAGGCCATGCTGCACTCCATCCGCGAAGGAGTGATCGCCCTCGACCGCGCCGGCCGGATCCGGCTGGTCAACGACGAGGCCGCCCGCCTGCTGGGCCTCGCGCCCGACGGCGCCGGCACGCTCGCCGGTAGCCCGCTCGACGAAGTGCTGGGCGAGGGCCGCACCGCCGACGTCCTGACCGGCCGTGTCACGGGCCGGGACCTGCTCACCGTCCAGGGCTCCCGCGTCCTCGTCGCCAACCGGATGCCCACCGAGGACGGGGGAGCCGTAGCCACCCTGCGCGACCGCACCGAGCTGGAGCACCTGCGCCGCGAGCTCGACTCCACCCAGGGCCTGATCGACGCCCTCCGCGCACAGGACCACGAGCACGCCAATCGCCTCCACACCCTCCTCGGCCTGCTGGAGCTCGGCCTGCACGAGGAGGCGGTGGACTTCGTGGCCGAGGTCGTCGGCGGCCACCGCAGCACCGCCGAACAGGTCACCGAGAAGGTCCGCGACCCCCTGCTGGCCGCCCTTCTGGTGGGCAAGGCGACCGTCGCGGCCGAGCGGGGCGTCCCCCTGCGCCTCGCCGACACGACGTTCCTCCCGGACCGCCTCGTCGACCCCGGCGGCCTCGTCACCATCACCGGCAACCTCGTGGACAACGCCCTGGACGCGGCGGCCGGTTCGGCCGCGCCCCTGGTGGAGGTCGAGCTGCGCTGCGAAGGCCGTACGGCGATCCTCCTCGTACGCGATAGCGGACCCGGCGTCCCGGCCGCCCGCCGCGAGGAGATCTTCACCGAGGGCTGGTCGACCAAACAGCCCGCGGCCCACCGCGAACGCGGCCTGGGGCTGGCCCTGGTACGCCGCCTCGCGGAGCGGCAGGGCGGCACGGCCCGGGCCGGCGAAGCAGCGGACGGAGGGGCGGAGTTCTCCGTCGTACTCCCGGAGGCCCTGAGATGAGCGAGTCCCCGATCCACGTATTGGTCGTCGACGACGACATGCGTGTTGCCCGTATCAACGCGGCGTACGTGGCGAAGGTTCCCGGTTTCCGCGTCACGGCCCTGGTCCATTCGGCGGCCGATGCGCTGGACTTCCTCGCCTCCCGCCCGGTGGACCTGGTCCTCCTGGACCACTACCTCCCGGACGGCAGCGGCCTGGACCTGGTCCGGCGGCTGCGCCAGCTCGGCCACCGCACCGACGTGATCATGGTCACGGCCGCGCGCGATCTGGCCACCGTGCAGGCCGCCATGCGCCTCGGCGCCCTCCAGTACCTCGTCAAGCCGTTCACCTTCGCCGGCCTGCGGACCCGGCTGGAGGCGTACGGGACCCTGCGCCGCACCCTGGAGACCGGCGGCGAGGCCGAACAGGCCGAGGTGGACCGGCTCTTCGGTGCCCTGGCCGCGGCAGGCTCCCCCAACGAGCTGCCCAAGGGGCACTCCCCCACCACCGCGGAACTGGTCCGCCGCGTCCTCCGCTCCGCCGAAGGCCCCTTGTCGACGCAGCAGATCGCCGACCGTGCCGGCATCAGCCGCCAGACCGCCCAGCGCTACCTCAAACTCCTGGACCGCACGGGCCGGGTCACCCTGGCTCTGCGCTACGGCGAGACGGGCCGTCCGGAACACCTCTACTCCTGGCTGCCGGCCGACGGCGCGTAATCCCTCCGGCGCCCCGCCCGTCCGCCGCCGGCCCCGCGAGGCCCTCAGACGGCCCCCGCCCCGGTCAGGGCGCGGACCTCCGTCTCCGCGTGCCGGGCCGCGTCGGCCTCCTCGGCGGAGGTGACCGTGCCCGCCCAGCCGGCCAGGAATCCCAGCGGAATGGAGACCAGGCCCGGGTTCTGCAGTGGGAAGAGTTGGAAGTCCACCCCCGGGAAGAGGGAGTCCGGGCTGCCGGAGACCACCGGCGAGAGGACCACCAGCAGCACCGCCGGGACCAGTCCGCCGTACACCGACCAGACGGCGCCGCGCGTGGTGAAGCCGCGCCAGAACAGCGAGTACAGCAGCACGGGCAGGTTCGCCGAGGCCGCCACCGCGAAGGCGAGCCCGACCAGGAACGCCACGTTCAGGTCCTGGGCCAGCAGTCCGAGGGCGATCGCCACGGCCCCGATCCCGACGGCCGCGGCCTTGGCCACCGCGACCTCGCTGCGCTGCCGCGCGTGGCGGCGCTTGAGCGAGGCGTACAGGTCGTGGGCGACCGAGGCCGAGGAGGCGAGCGTGATCCCGGCGACCACGGCCAGGATGGTGGCGAAGGCGATCGCCGCCACGAGCGCGAACAACACCGCGCCCCCAGTGGACTCGGCCCCGCCGCCCAGGTACGCCGCGAGCAGCGGCACCGCCGTGTTCCCGGAGGCGTTGGAGGCCCGCACCTCGTCCGGGCCCACCAGCGCGGCCGCCCCGAAGCCGAGCACGATGGTCATCAGGTAGAAGCCGCCGATCAGGGCGATCGCCCACACCACCGAGCGGCGGGCCGCCCGCGCGGTCGGCACCGTGTAGAAGCGCGACAGGATGTGCGGGAGCCCGGCCGTGCCGAGGACCAGAGCCAGGCCGAGGCTCATGAAGTCGAAGCGGGCGGTCCAGTCACCACCGTACTTGAGCCCCGGGCCGAGGAACCGCAGCCCGTGCCCGCTGCGTTCGGCGGCACTCGCCAGCAGCAGGTCGACGTTCCCGTGGAAGCGGATCATCACGAGCACGGTGAGGGTGACGGCCCCGCCCATGAGCAGGACGGCCTTCACGATCTGGATCCAGGTGGTGGCGCGCATTCCGCCGAAGGACACGTACACCACCATGAGCGCCCCGACCGCGATGACGGTCAGCGTCCGGGTGGTGGTGCCCGAGTCCCCGAGCAGCAGCCCCACGAGGCTGCCCGCGCCGACCATCTGCGCGACGAGGTAGAGCACCGAGACGGTGACCGAGGAGGTACCGGCGGCGATCCGGACGGGCCGCTCGCGCATCCGCGCGGCGACGACGTCGGCGAGGGTGAAGCGCCCGCAGTTGCGGACCAGTTCGGCGACCAGGAACAGGACGACGAGCCAGGCGACGAGGAAGCCCACCGAGTACAGCAGGCCGTCGTAGCCGAACAGGGCGATGAGGCCGGAGATGCCGAGGAAGGAAGCGGCGGACATGTAGTCGCCGGCGATGGCGAAACCGTTCTCCATCGGGGAGAACAGCCGCCCGCCCGCATAGAACTCCTCGGCCGAGCCGTGCCGGTTGCGGCTGACCCAGGTGGTGATGCCCAGGGTGACCGCGATGAAGAGGCTGAACAGGAGCAGCGCGAGGGTCTGGTGCTCGGTGGTCACCGGCCGGCCTCCCGGGTCCGGTTCCGGGCACGCGCCTGGTCCCGGTTCTGTTCGAAGACCGTCCAGCGCAGGTCCAGCGCGGCCCGGTCCCTGCGCCTGCGCGCGTGTCGGGCGTACGCCCACGTCAGCAGGAAGGTGCTGAGGAACTGTCCGAGACCGGCCAGCAGGGCCACGTTGACCGCGCCGACGACGGGCCGGGCCATGAGGCCGGGCGCTGCCGTTGCCGCGACCACGTAGGCGACGTACCAGAGGAGGAATCCGGCGGTAGCCGGGACGACGAAGCTCCGGTAGCGGCTGCGGACCTCCTGGAAGGCAGCGCTGCGCTGCACGTCCAGGTAGATGCTGTCGGACGCCGCGGGCGCGAGCCCGCCGGCGCCTGCGGGCTGCTGGGGCGGTGTGTCGTCGTATCCGCCTTCGCCCTCGCCCCAGCCGACGGCGAGCGCGTCGTACCAGGGGTCGTCGAGCCGGATCGTTCCGGCGTCGGGACCTTCGTGCTTGTCCACCGAACTCTCCTTGTCCGCTGCCGCATCGGCGGCACGGCCACAAGGATGAGCGGAATGGGCGGTTTCCGGACTGGTGTACCGGTGCTCTTCACTCCAACAGGTGACGCACCGGGCATTCCGGGGCGCCGGAGGGCGGAGGGGGTGTTCCGGCGCCGCGTCGGAAGCCGACGGGGCGGCGGCCGCACCCCGGGTACGGTGCGGCCGCCGCCCCGAGCGGTCGGGCGTGGTGCGATCAGGCGTCGATGCGCGAGCGGTCCAGGGTCGCGGCGGAGCTGGTGATGAACTCCTTGCGCGGGGCCACCTCGTTGCCCATCAGCAGGTCGAAGACCTGCTCGGCCGCCTCCAGGTCGCCGATGTTGATCCGGCGCAGGGTGCGGTGGCGGGGGTCCATGGTGGTTTCGGCCAGCTGGTCCGCGTCCATCTCGCCCAGGCCCTTGTAGCGCTGGATCGATTCCTTGTAGCGGATGTTCTTCCTCTGGAATTCCAGCAGGGTCTGTCGAAGTTCGTTGTCGGAATACGTGTACACGTACTTGTCCTGGCCCTTCTTGGGCTGGACGAGTTCGATCCGGTGCAGCGGCGGAACGGCCGCGAAGACCCGGCCCGCCTCGACCATCGGCCGCATGTACCGCTGGAAGAGCGTCAGCAGCAGGCAGCGGATGTGCGCGCCGTCCACATCGGCGTCGACGAGCAGGACGATCTTCCCGTACCGCGCGGCGTCGATGTCGAAGGTCCGGCCCGAACCGGCCCCTATGACCTGGATGATCGCGCCGCACTCCGCGTTCTTCAGCATGTCCGAGACCGACGACTTCTGGACGTTCAGAATCTTGCCGCGGATCGGCAGCAGCGCCTGGAATTCGGAATTGCGGGCCAGCTTGGCGGTGCCCAGGGCGGAGTCTCCCTCGACGATGAAGAGCTCGCTGCGCTCGACGTCGTCGCTGCGGCAGTCGGCCAGCTTGGCGGGAAGCGAAGACGTCTCCAGCGCCGTCTTCCGCCGCTGCGCCTCCTTGTGCTGACGGGCTGCGATACGGGTCCGGGCCGCCGCGACGATCTTCTCCATCACGGCGCGCGCCTGCTGCTTGTCGTCGCGCTTCGTGGAGGTCAGGAAGGCCTTGAGCTCCTTGGAGACGACGGCGGCGACGATCCTGGTCGCCGCCGAGGTGCCCAGCACCTCCTTGGTCTGGCCCTCGAACTGCGGCTCGGCCAGCCGGACGGTGACGACCGCGGTCATGCCCTCCATGGCGTCGTCCTTGACGACGTCGTCCTCGGCGACGCGCAGCAGCTTCGCCGACCGCAGCACCTCGTTCACGGTCTTGGTGACCGAGCGCTCGAAGCCGGTGACGTGGGTGCCGCCCTTGGGCGTGGCGATGATGTTGACGAAGGACTTGACCCCGGTCTCGTAGCCGGTGCCCCAGCGCAGGGCGATGTCCACGCCCAGCTCGCGGGTGACCTCGGTGGGGGTCATGTGGCCGCGCTCGTCGAGGACCGGGACGGTCTCCTTGAAGGTGCCCTGGCCGGTCAGGCGCAGCACGTCACAGACGGCCTTGTCCTGGGCGAGGTACTCGCAGAACTCGCTGATGCCGCCGTCGAAGCGGAAGACCTCCTCGGTCTTGCCGGCGCCGTCTATGCCGCGCTCGTCGCGGACGATGATCGTCAGGCCGGGGACGAGGAAGGCGGTCTGGCGGGCGCGCTGGTGGAGCGTCTCCAGGGAGAGCCGGGCGTCCTTGAGGAAGATCTGCCGGTCGGCCCAGTAGCGGACCCGGGTGCCGGTCTTGCCCTTGGCGATCCGCTTGATCTTGCGCAGGCCGTTGGCCGGGTCGAACGGGCTGTCCGGCCCCTGCTCGGTGAAGACGCCGGGGACGCCGCGGCGGAAGCTGATCGCGTGCGTGGAGCTGCCGCGGTCGACCTCGACGTCGAGGCGGGAGGAGAGCGCGTTGACCACGGAGGCGCCGACGCCGTGCAGACCGCCGGAGGCCGCGTACGAGCCCCCGCCGAACTTGCCGCCGGCGTGCAGCTTGGTCATGACGACCTCGACGCCGGACAGCCCGGTCTTGGGCTCGACGTCGACGGGGATGCCGCGCCCGTTGTCACGGACCTCGACGGAGGCGTCGTCGTGGAGGACCACCTCGATGTGGTCGCAGTAGCCGCCCAGGGCCTCGTCGACGGCGTTGTCGATGATCTCCCACAGGCAGTGCATGAGACCGCGGCTGTCGGTGGACCCGATGTACATACCGGGGCGCTTGCGGACGGCCTCGAGGCCTTCGAGGACGAGCAGGTGCCGCGCGGTGTAGTTGGAGCCGTCCCGGTCTGCTCCGGACAGCAGCGCGCTGGAAGGCACGGACGTGTCGGCGGTCACGCAGTTCGCTCCTCGCTGAATTTCTCTTCTGGCCCGTCGGGGCGCAGGGTGGCTCGGTTGCCCGTCGAAGGGTACCGAGGCCTGGTAGAGCCGATGCAACGCCACCCTCGCCCAGGATCAGCGTAGTGCAGATACGCACGGGTGTTCGATCCCCCGGGGGGGTGAAGCAAACATCACGTTCCCTTCCAGGCATGAACCATTTAGGGTTCGGGCACGTCCTCATGAACAACCGGCACTCGCGCCGGGGAGGACGAACTGCGACAGACGAACTGCGACAAGCGAACGACTGACAACGCGAAACCGTAAAGCAACGCAATACGGCTCCTTCGCCGCCAACCGGCAGCAGCCGGCCAGCTTCGGAAGGAAGTTTCGAGGTAAAGCCGCGAGCGGGAACGTTTTCGGCCTGGTTGGATGTTGACCCTGGTACGACAGCTCGTCGAGCTGAGAGAAGAGGCGACGTGACTACTGTTCTGACACCCGCGACCCCGCTGACGGCCGCTGACCGATGCGACCGTTGCGGCGCCCAGGCATATCTGCGCGTCGTCCTGCTGAGCGGTGGTGAACTGCTCTTCTGCGCCCACCACGGACGTAAGTTCGAGCCGGAACTCAAGAAGATCGCCGCGGAAATACAGGATGAGACCGAGCGGCTGACGTCCGCTCCGGCGGCACACGCCGACACCGAGGACCGCTGACACGGCCTGTACCTCACATCCGACGAGCCAGGACCGGCCGGGCCGGTCGACGGGCGGCACTTCTGAGATCCAGAAGTGCCGCCCGTCCTCACATTCGCGGTCCTTCCGGCGTCACGGGCGCCCCGTGATGCCCGTGACGTCCCTTGCGCTCGTGACGCTTGTGGCCGAAAACAGCCGCCGAGAGGACCGCCGGCGCTCCCGCCGGGGCCGTTGAGGCCACAGCGGCGCGTGAAGATGCATCCCGCGCTCCCCCCAGATGCCCCGTGAGAGCGCTTGCAGCCGGTGTGTAGCGCCTTGCGCTCCCCCACGCGGTATCCTGGTCCACCGCGCGCTGCCGGCCCGTCTCGGAGGCCGTCACGAAGCCGGCGAAGGCCGCGATACGCGTGTAGACGCCCGGGCTGTCGGCCCGGCCGCAGCCACGCCCCCAGGACACCACGCCGATGAGCCGCCCCTGCGCGACGAGCGGACCGCCGCTGTCGCCCTGGCAGGCGTCCCTGCCCCCGCTGCGGTGGCCCGCACAGACCATCGATTCCGGCCGGTACTGACCGTCCGCGTCCCCCGGGTAGGCGCGCAGGCACGCCTCGTCCGCCAGCACCGTCAGCCGCGCGGCCCGCAGCCCGTACGCGTAGTCGCCGAACCCGCTCGTGTCGCCCCAGCCGTAGACGACGGCCTCACTGCCCTCGGCGTAGCCGGAATGCCCCTCCTCGGCCAGCGGGAGCACCGAGCCTGCGGGTACCGCTTCGTCGAGTTCCAGGACCGCCAGGTCCCCGGTGTTGCTGTGCGGGTCGTAGTCCGGGTTCACCCGGGCCGCTCGCACGGTGATCTCCCTGCCCTCGGCGGCCCGCAGCTGCGTGCGCCCGGTGATCACCCGGAGGTCGGGTACGCCGTCGACGGGGCCGCCGAGCACCTCGCGGCTCAGGCAGTGGGCCGCGGTGACGACCCGGGTCGGGCTCACGAGGGCGCCGCCGCAGAACTGACCGGCCCGGATACCTCCGAACCGGTCACGGCTGGCCAGCGCCACCACCCAGGGGCTGTCGGCCACCTTCACCGGCCTGCCGCCGATCACCACACTGTCCGCGGCCGCCTGGGGCGCGCGGGCCAGCGGCGCCGCGGCCGCCCCCGCCGCCAGGGCCAGCGCCCCCGCCAGAGCACGGGAAAAGGGTCGACGCATCGGGCCTCCTGACTCTGAGTGTGGATGACTCCACCCAGAGTGGGATGCCCGGTGGCCGTGCGCACCCGCGCAGCCACCGCCAACCGCTCCGCCGGCCCCACCGGGCGGGACCGGCGGGGCCGGGTGCAGGTCAGTCCAGGTAGTCGCGGAGCACCTGGGAGCGGGACGGGTGGCGCAGCTTCGACATCGTCTTCGACTCGATCTGGCGGATGCGCTCGCGCGTGACGCCGTAGACCTTGCCGATCTCGTCGAGGGTCTTGGGCTGGCCGTCGGTGAGGCCGAAGCGCATGGAGACGACGCCCGCCTCGCGCTCACTGAGGGTGTCGAGCACCGAGTGCAGCTGCTCCTGCAGGAGCGTGAAGCTGACCGCATCGGCCGGGACGACCGCCTCGGAGTCCTCGATGAGGTCACCGAACTCGCTGTCGCCGTCCTCACCGAGCGGCGTGTGCAGGGAGATCGGCTCGCGGCCGTACTTCTGGACCTCGATGACCTTCTCGGGGGTCATGTCGAGTTCCTTGGCCAGCTCCTCCGGGGTGGGCTCGCGGCCCAGGTCCTGGAGCATCTGCCGCTGCACGCGGGCGAGCTTGTTGATCACCTCGACCATGTGGACGGGGATGCGGATCGTGCGGGCCTGGTCGGCCATGGCCCGGGTGATCGCCTGCCGGATCCACCAGGTCGCGTAGGTGGAGAACTTGTAGCCCTTGGTGTAGTCGAACTTCTCCACCGCGCGGATCAGGCCCAGGTTGCCCTCCTGGATGAGGTCCAGGAAGAGCATGCCGCGGCCCGTGTAGCGCTTGGCGAGGGAGACCACGAGGCGGAGGTTGGCCTCCAGCAGGTGGTTCTTGGCCCGGCGGCCGTCCTCGGCGATGATCTCCAGCTCGCGCTTGAGCTTGGGCGCCAGCTTGTCCGAGCTGGCCAGCTTGTCCTCGGCGAACAGGCCGGCCTCGATCCGCTTGGCGAGCTCGACTTCCTGCTCGGCGTTGAGGAGCGGGACCTTGCCGATCTGCTTGAGGTAGTCCTTGACCGGGTCGGCGGTGGCGCCGGCCACGGCGACCTGCTGGGCCGGGGCGTCGTCCTCGTCGTCGGAGATGACGAAGCCCTTGCTCTCGCCGCTGTCCTCCTCCTCTTCGACCTCGCCCTTGACCTCGCCGGGGCCCTCTTCGAGGAGGTCCTCCTCGACGATCTCGTCGGTGTCCTTCTTCGCCGTCGTCTTCTTCGCGGCCGTCTTCTTGGCGGCGGGCGCGGCCTTCTTGGCCGCCGTCTTCTTCGCCGCCGTCTTCTTGGCCGCCGCCTTCTTCGCGGCGGGCTCGGCTGCGGGCTCCTGCGCCAGCGCGTCGGCGGGCTCCGGGTCCGCCGTTTCGGCCGCCGGTGCCGTGGTGGCGGGGGTCCGCGCAGCCGTCGTCTGCGTCGCGGCGGTCTTCGTGGCCGTCCGCTTGGCCGGGGTCTTCGCTGCGACGCTCTTGCGGGTGGTGCGCTTGGGCGACTCCGCGGCACTGACCATCAGCGTCACACCCTCTTCCTCGAGGATCTGGTTGAGGCTGCGCAGAACATTCTTCCACTGGGTCGCAGGAATCTGGTCAGCCTCGAAGGCCCGACGCACGTCATCGCCGGCGATCTGCCCCTCGGCCTTGCCCCGCTCGATGAGCGCCATCACAGACTCGGAATCGGCGATTTCCGGCGGGAGCGTACGGGATGTGCTGGCCGACACGAACAACCTCTCGGAACGATGGGAACGGCTTCCGACCCCGGCCGGGTGGTGCTGGACCGGAGCCGACGACCACCGACTGGGGATGGGCCGGGGGCGCGGGCAGGGGCCGGGGAGCTGCACAGCACCCGCAAGGGCTGCTGTCTTCCCTCCGTCGGCCATCACCTCTCTAGGTCATCGCTTGACTTCGCAGAGCGTTACGCCCCAATCTTCGTGGCCCAAGTCACAACGCGGGGCCCAAGAGGGCGCCTGGGAGGACATACGGGCAGGTCAGGCGGGGTCTGCGGGCTACAGGGGCGCGGTCGCAAAACGGCCGGAAAGGGCCCGCTGGGGGCCGGATCCGCGCGCCGCGGAGTCCGGCGGCGAAGGGCCCGCGCACGCTGGTGTCGCCGGACCCGGCCGGGCCCGGCGACATGTGCGAGTACCTCCGTGCCTTCCGTCCGCGCGGCTCCGTCAGTGCTCGCGCGGGGCGGGCACCACGCGCTCGACCTCGGGGTGCACCGTCAGCAGCTGGCGCATCGCGCTCTCGGCGCCGGCCGCGTCCCCCGAGGCGAGGGCCTCGACGATCCGCGCGTGGTGCGCGACGCAGGCCTCGCTGGGGCGGTCGCACGTGGTCGTGGGGCTGCCGGAGACCTGGAGCGCGGCGGAGACGATGCCGGAGAGGTGCTCCAGCATGCGGTTGCCCGCGACCTGGATCAGCAGGGCGTGGAACTCGTTGTCGGCGCGCGCGAAGGTGATCGCGTCGGCCTGCCCGAGGGCGTGGCCCATGATCTCGACCATGTCGGCGAGGCGCTGCTGGACGTCCGCGCGGCCGTGGCCCGCGGCGAGGCGTGCGGCGAGGGGCTCGATGGTCCAGCGGAGCTCGTTGAGCTCGCGGCGCTGGTCCTCGCGCTGGGGGCCGAAGGCGCGCCACTCGATGATGTCGGGGTCGAGGAGGTTCCAGTCGGCGACGGGGCGGACTCGGGTGCCGACGTTGGGGCGGGCGCTGACGAGGCCCTTGGCCTCCAGCACGCGCAGCGATTCGCGGACCACCGTGCGGGAGACCTCGAAGCGCTGGCCGATCTCCTCGGGAACCAGCGGGCGGTCCGCGCCCAGGTCGCCGGAGACGATCATCTGGCCGAGCTGCTGGACGAGTTGGCCGTGCAGACCGCGGCCTCGGCTGCCCGCCGCGCGGCGGCCGACCCGGCTCAACTCGACGTCGGCGCCGTCCCAGTGGGGCGTTCCGACGCGGTCGGTCCCGGAGGACTCCGTGTAGGGATAGCGGTCCAGTTCGCCCGGGCCGGCGAGGCCGGAGTCGGCATGGCGGGCGGCGGTCATCATGGTGTGCGCAAGGGTACTCACGAATCCTTTGTCGGCCGCGCCTTCACGAGCCTTGAGGTCTTTGGTGAAAAGCACACGAAAGGGTGATAGGCGTCACCTGCGCAATTGACGACTTATCGTAAAGAACCGGGCTTTTCACGGGGAGTTGCGGTCCCGTTCACCCGATGTGAGCGCCTCCGGTCACCCGGCGGCCGCGAACGGGACCACATCGCTCACCAGCGGACGCGACTGCGCAGTCCTGTGAACCCATAGGCGCACAACAGGACCATCAGCGACAACGCCAGTGCGGCGCCCACGGGTTGGACCATCACCCGGAGGGCCCCGAGGACCAGGCGGTCGACCTCCGGGGGCCACTGCGCCCAGGCGAGTCCGCGCAGCCGGGCCGCGACCCCGGTCGCCGGATGCGCAGACGGGCCTTCCAGCACCTTGCGCACCAGCGGCACCACCGCGATCGGTACGGCGAGCACCGCGGCCAGGCCCGCCGTCGCCGACCGGAAGACGCCGGAGGCCAGCACCCCGGCCCAGGCGCAGCCGACCAGCAGGCCGGCCCAGCTGACGGCGGGGGAGATCCACCGGCCGGGGGCGCGCAGCGGCCCGCTGTCGAAGACGAGGCGCAGGGCTGCGGCATCGGCGGCGATGGCGAGTGCGCCGAGCAGCACGGCAAGGGTGGCGCAAACGGTGAGCTTGACGGCGAGGAGTCCCATCCTGCGCGGGACGGTGCCGCGATGGGCGGCGAGCACGGGATAGCGGTATTCCTCGCCGAAGGCCAGGGCGCCGAGCAGGCCGGCACCGAGCGCTGCGGGCGGCAGGGGCAGCAGCTCCGGCCAGGCGGCCAGCACGCGGCCCTGCGAGGCCTGGCCGGAGCGCGCCAACGCCAGCGAGGTGACGACGGAGACGGCGACGACGAGGGCGGCGGTGAGAGCGGGCGCGGCAGTTCCGAAGACGCGCAGCAGCTCGTAGCGCAGCGGCCGCAGCGGGCCGCCCACCCTGCGCACCTGCGAGGCGGGCGGCCGGGCGGCAAGCCGCCGTTGCCCGCCCCAGGCCGGGGCCGGTCCCCCCGCCCCGGAGGAGGAGGGGTGGGCGGCCGCTCCGGCCGCTTCGGCGCAGGGGTGGGCGGCCGCTCCGGCCGCTTCGGCGCAGGGTTCGGCATCGGACGCGGCGCGCGATTGCGGGACCGCGGCCCCGTGCGGCGCGACGGCCGTCCGGGCATCACCGGTCTCGTCGGCGAGCTGGTGGACCAGGACGCCGTGGCGGAAGGCCGCCTCGCCGACCTCGGCGCAGTTCGCCCCGTAAACGGACAGGCGGTTGCCGCTCTCCTCGACGATCTCCACCGGGCGCTGTGCGGCCCGGGCCTCCCGGCCCAGTACGTCGGCCAGCCGGGCCGCGTGCGGGGTGCGCACGGCGACCCGGGGCCGCAGCCGGCTCCGCGCGAAGGTCGCGGCGTCCTGGTCGGCGACGAGCCGCCCGGCGGCGATGCTGACGATCCGGTCCGCGCAGCGTCCGGCCTCCTTCGCGTCGTCGGTGGTGAACAGGACCGCACCGCCGAGGGCGGCATGGCCGCGCAGGAGGACGTGGAGCCAGCCGCGGTCGCGGGGCGAGAGTCCAGCGGCGGGCTCGTCGAGGAGCAGGGTGCACGGGTCGGCCAGCAGGGCCGCGGCCAGGGCCACCCGCCGCTCCATGCCGAGCGAGAGGGAGCCGAGCCGCTGGTCGCGCAGGCCCGCGATGCCGACGACCTCCAGGACGGTGTCCGCCCGGGATGCGGACACCCCGGCCGCCGCGCAGAGCATCCGGAGCTGCCCGCGGACCGTCCGCGCGGGATTGCCGGGGACGTCGCCGAGCAGCACCCCGACTTCACGACCGGGATGCGGGATCCGGTGCAGCGGGCGACCGCGGAAGTAGGTGACGCCGCGGCCCGGTTCGAGCTCCAGCATGAGGCGCAGGGCGGTTGTCTTGCCCGAACCCGGTTCGCCGAGAAGGGCGGTGACGGCACCCGGGCGGGCCTCGAACGTGAGGTCGTCCACGAGGGGCGGAAGGTTCCGACGGGGATTGCTGGTGAGTCCGATGGCCTGGAGCATCGCTTCTCTCGCGGGGGGTGAGACCGCTCTGCGGCAGGGTCAATACCCCATGCAAGATAACGCGATATGTCCGATTTTCGCCGCATTCAGTCGGTGTGCGCCCCCGTGTCGGCCCCCTTTCCGACGCCGGAGCCCTGCGGCCCGGGACCCAGAACTCAGGCTTCCGGCCGCAGCATCGGCGGGTTGAGCAGGGTGGCGCCGCCGGCCCGGAACAGCTGTGCGGGCCGCCCGCCCTGACGGGTCGTCGTTCCTCCGGCCGGCACGAGGAAACCTGGGGTGCCGGTGACCTTGCGGTGGAAGTTGCGGGGGTCGAGGGCCACGCCCCACACCGCCTCGTAGACCCGGCGCAGCTCACCGACGGTGAACTCGGGCGGGCAGAAAGCGGTGGCGAGGGAGGAGTACTCGATCTTCGAACGGGCCCGCTCCACACCGTCGGCAAGGATCCGGGCGTGGTCGAAGGCGAGTCCGGAGGAGGCTTCCTCCTCGGCCGCCAGCAGCTCGTCCACGGGGGCCCAGCGTGCGCTGTTGGCGTCTCCGCCGGCACGGGGCGCGGGCAGATCCGGAGCGAGGACAAGGTGTGCCACGCTGACCACGCGCATCCGCGGATCTCGCTTCGGGTCCCCGTACGTGGCGAGCTGCTCCAGGTGGGCGCCGTTGCCCGCGCCCGGTTCGGCGGGGTCGTGCGCGCACAGCCCGGTTTCCTCGGAGAGCTCCCGGGCCGCGGCAGCCGCCAGGTCCTCGTCCCCCCGCACGAAGCCGCCGGGCAGGGCCCAGCGTCCCTGGAACGGCTGCTCACCGCGCCGGACGACGAGTGCACAGAGGGCGTGGCGCCGTACGGTGAGCACGACCAGGTCGACGGTGACGGCGAACGGCGGATAGGCCGACGGGTCGTAGGGAGACATGCCGCGATCATAGTCGTCTTCCTGACGATAAACAGAGCTTTCGTGATCCTGAAGACGACCACCGGCAGCCTACCCGCCCAGTTGAAGCGCATCCGCGGCCTCCTCCACCATGCCGAGTCCGAGCCGGCTGATCCGCAGGGCGAACGGCTCGCCCGCCACCCGCAGGCCGGAGAGCCGCAGCGCGCCGAGCGGGGCCCCGGGCAACGGGACGAGGGCGACGGTGCCCGCCGGAGCGTCCGGGCGGATGCCGGCGAGTGCGGCCAGCACGTGGACCCCTGCGGCCGCGGACACCGCGGCCGGACGGCAGGCCGCCGGGTGGGGGAGCGGCGCGCTGCCCGCGGTGCGCTGCTCGGCGGCGTACATCTCCGGCAGCCGGAACCCGAAGCTCTCCGCGGCATCCAGCAGGCCCCGCAGCAGTGCAGCAGCCTCCTTCTCGAAACCGGCCTGGGCCAGGCCTGCGACCGCCACGGCGCTCTCGTACGCGCGTACCGCGCCCGACCGGTGACCGAAGGGGTTGTGCCCGGGCTCCCGTGAGGCCATGCTCCGCAGCCCCCAGCCGGAATCCATGGCCGGAGCTCCGAGGAGCCGGACGAGCTGTTCGGTGCGGGCGCGGTCCAGTAGGCCGGGGGCGAGCAGGCCGCCGCCGAGCAGGCCGGTGTCGAGGAGGTGGGCGGCGGCTCCGCTGAGCCTGGGCAGCGGCCGTCCGTCGGGGTGCAGGGCGGCGGCGGGCCTCCCGCCGTCGGGGCCGTCGATCCAGAACCGGTCCCGGAACCGGGTGCGCAGTGCCTCCGCCCGGTCGCGCCACTCCTGTGCGCCGGGCCGCCCGCACCCGTCCAGCAGGTCGGCACCGAGCAGTGCGGCCCGGTGGGCGTGGGCCTGGGTCTCGCAGCGGCGCGGCCCCGGATCCGGGTCGGCGAGGAACCCGTCCTCGCCGAGGGCGCCGCGGAGCCAGTCCAGGCACTGCTCCGCGGCCGGGAGGAGCCGGGCCACGTCCGCTTCCTGCATCCCCCAGCGCCGTGCTTCGGCCAGTACCGTCGGAAAGGCGAGCGTGGCCTCGGTGCCGGTGCACCCCGGCGGAAGCTGCGGGCCCGCACCGCGCAGCGGACCGGGGATCTTCCCGGTGTCGGCGCCGCCGCCCACCTGGGTCCGGGCCAGGATGCGCAGGGTCGCCGCGGCGAGCCCGGTCCCGAGCGGCAGCGCCATCCTGGCGGCCCACAGGGATTCCGCGGGGGCCAGGCCGAGCCGCCACGGAACACCGGCGGCGGCGAAGGCGTCGGCCGGCTGCTCCTGGTCCCGCAGGAGCAGCGCGCCGAGATCCTCAACGCTGGACCGGAACCAGGTACCGACCCGCGGATCGTCGCACTCGGCCCGGGCGTCGGACAGCGGATTGGCCACCTGCCCTGCCGGCGCCCGGGAGGCGCGGGCGTGTGTGGTCCGCAGCTCGATGGTGCGGCACTCCCCCGGCCCCAGATCGAGCTGCCAGCGCAGCAACCCGGCGGAGGCGAGTGCGTCGTCCGGAGCCGGTTCGGCCACGGTGAGGGCCTGCGCCTCGCCGGTGCTCCAGCGCAGCCCGGCGGCATGCACCCCTGCGGGAAGTTCCGGCCCTGCCCGGCCGGCGGCCACCGCCGCGAGCTCGGCGAGGTCCGTGCCGAGCAGGATCTCCACGGGCAGGCGCACCGGGCGGGCGGTGAAGCTGCGCAGGGTGATCCGCTCGGTGCCGTCCGCGTGCCGAACCCGGTCGACGCCGATGTCGGGATCGGGCCCGGCTTCGGCACCGGTGCGGATGGTCGCGGTGAACAGGGCCCGGTCGGCACCGAGGCTGCGGCCCTGGACCGCGACCGGCTCCCGGCCGCCGACCCTGAGCACGCAGCGGGACAGGAGTCGCCGCCCGGACCGGTAGATCCCGTCGATCCCGCGGCCGGTGAGCTGACCGTGCTCGGGCGAGATGACCAAGCAGGGCGCCGATACGCAGATGACGGCCCCGTGCACGGGTGGCAGCTCGGGTCTGGGGGCTGGGAGTACAGAGTGGGCCATGGTCCGCCTTGTCTGGGCGCGCTGCGCTCCGGTCGGTTCCGCAGGGCGGCGGGGCCGGGCCCCCGTCACCCTCCTGGGGAACGCCCCCGCCCCCGCGCGGGTCACGGTGCACCCCCGGGACGGGCCCCGGCTCACCGGTCGCTCCCGCTGGCGCGGCGGCCCTCGCGGCGTCCTCCGCGGTCTTTGCGGCCCGGCGGGCGGGTGAGGGCGGCTGTGCGCTTGCGACGGGGTTCCCTGCGCCGCCGCTCGGCCCGCAGGCAGGCCCGCAGTCCTTCCGGGTCGATGCCCTCGTTGCATGCGTGGTGGAGCAGTTGGGCGAAGCGGTAGTCGGCGTCGGCCCGCAGGGCGAGCCCCAGCGCGATGCGGGCGGTCGGCTCGTCCCCGGTGGACCACGAGACCCAGCCGGCGAGGGTGAGGGGGGCGGCCGCGTGCTCGCCGTAGGCACCGACGCAGCGCCTGGCCAGGGCCTGCCACAGGCGCAGTGCGGACGCGGCCTCCTCGTCCTCCATCCATTCGGCCGCGATGTCCCGCGTCTCGCGGTCCTGGAGGCCGAGGATCACGGTCGCGGCCTCGTCGTGTCCGAGCAGGGCGTCGTCCCAGTCGTCGGCCCCGGGCCCGCCCTCGACGGGCGGGGCGAGTGTGAGGCGCCGCATGAGGGTGCGGGCCAGCGTGATGGTCTCGGTGCCGATGTCCTTGCGGCTCGCCCCGTCGAGGATCTTCGGAACGAGGGTGGCGGCGGCTTGGTCGAGGGCGCGCTCCATCTCCCGCGCGGTCGCCCCGCGCAGGGGCGCCAGGCGCCCCTCGATCTCCCGCAGGGAGCCGCGGATCCGCAGGCCCGCGAACGTGGCGGCGGCCGCTGCCACCGAGGTACCGGGGGCCGCCAGGACGCTGCCCTCGCCCGGGCAGCAGCGCTCGTCGGGGCAGCAGTAGGACCAGTACCGGCCGCCGGAGATGCACAGGGCCTCCAGGACCGGCACGTCGAGCGCGCCGCAGGCCAGCCTGATCCGCTGGGCCAGGGGCCGCAGCCGGGTCATCACCCGCTGGCCGCTCTCGCCGGTGCGCGGGTCCTGGCACAGGAACAGGATGATGCCGTCGGGCTTGCCGGCGCGCCGCTCGCTGCCCTGGATCAGGCACTCGGCGACCAGCCTGGCGGTGTCCTCCCACTCCGCGGGCGCGGTGGGGATGCCGAGCCGGAGCCGGCCCCCGAAGCGCCCGCCCTCGCCGTGCACGGCGACCATGACGAGGGAGTCGGTGGGGTGGAACCCGAGCAGGTAGGGCAGCGCGTCGGCCAGCTCGGCGGGGCTGCGCAGGGTGATCTGGGGGTCGGTGGGAGATCCGGACGGGCTGACGGAGGGCCGGCCGGACGGAGTGCGCGATGCGTTCTCGTTCGTCATGCCCCGACGGTCCCGCGCACGATCAAATCCGGAAACCCCTGTGGATAACTCTTGATCGTTCAACTTCCACAGGTTCGTGCTGCCGTTGGCGCGATGTCGGAGGCATCGGGTTGCATGGGGGCATGAACGCAGACCTGAGGTCCTCGGCCGACTCCGTACTGGCCCGTCTCGTGGGCGACACCACGGGCACCGCCCGCCTGCGCGAGGACCAGTGGCTCGCGATCGAGGCACTGGTGGCGCACAAGCGGCGCGCCCTGGTGGTGCAGCGCACCGGCTGGGGCAAGTCCGCGGTGTACTTCGTCGCCACCTCGCTGCTGCGGGCCGCCGGCGCCGGACCCACCGTCATCGTCTCCCCGCTGCTCGCACTGATGCGCAATCAGGTCGAGGCCGCGGCCCGCGCCGGCATCCACGCCCGCACCATCAACTCCGCCAATCCGGAAGAGTGGGAGGGGATCCAGGCCGAGGTGGCGGCGGGCGAAGTGGACGTCCTGCTCGTGAGCCCGGAGCGGCTCAACAACCCCGACTTCCGCGACCAGGTCCTGCCCAAGCTGGCCGCCGCGACCGGACTGCTCGTGGTGGACGAGGCCCACTGCATTTCCGACTGGGGGCACGACTTCCGCCCCGATTACCGGCGGCTGCGCACGATGCTGGCTGACCTGCCGCCCGGCGTCCCGGTGCTGGCGACGACCGCCACGGCCAATGCCCGGGTGACCGCCGACGTCGCCGAGCAGCTGGGCACGGGGGCGGGGAGCGACGCGCTCGTGCTGCGCGGCCCGCTCGACCGGGAGAGCCTGAGCCTGGCCGTGCTCACCCTGCCCGACGCGGCGCACCGGCTGGCCTGGCTCGCCGATCACCTGGGCGAACTGCCCGGATCCGGGATCATCTACACGCTGACCGTGGCCGCGGCCGAGGAAGTCACCGCGTACCTGCGCCACCGCGGGCACACGGTGGCCTCGTACACCGGCAAGACGGAGAACGCCGACCGCCAACAGGCCGAGGACGACCTCCAGGCCAACCGGGTCAAGGCCCTCGTCGCGACGTCTGCCCTGGGCATGGGCTTCGACAAGCCCGACCTGGGCTTCGTCGTGCATCTGGGCTCGCCGTCCTCGCCCATCGCGTACTACCAGCAGGTCGGCCGCGCCGGACGCGGTGTGGAGCATGCGGAGGTGCTGCTGCTGCCGGGCCGCGAGGACGAGGCCATCTGGCAGTACTTCACCTCGGTGGCCTTCCCGCCGGAGGAGCAGGTACGCCGCACCCTGGAGGTGCTGGCCCAGGCGGACAGACCGCTGTCGCTGCCCGCCCTGGAGCCGCTGGTGGACCTGCGGCGCACACGGCTGGAGACGATGCTCAAGGTCCTCGACGTGGACGGCGCGGTGCACCGCGTCAAGGGCGGTTGGACCGCGACGGGGGAGCCCTGGGTGTACGACGCAGAGCGCTACGCCTGGGTTGCCCGCCAACGTGCCGCCGAGCAGCAGGCGATGCGGGACTATGCGGCGGCCACGGGGTGCCGGATGGAGTTCCTGCGCCGGCAGTTGGACGACGAGGCGGCGGAGCCGTGCGGCCGCTGCGACAACTGTGCCGGGGGCCGGTTCACGGCGGACGTCTCCAGCACCGCCCTGGACACCGCTCGGGGCGAGCTCGGCCGTCCCGGCGTGGAATTGGAGCCGCGCAAGATGTGGCCGACGGGACTCGCGGCCGTCGGCGTCGACCTCAAGGGCCGCATCCCCGCCGGGGAACAGGCCGCACCGGGGCGTGCTCTGGGCCGGCTCTCGGACATCGGCTGGGGCAACCGGCTGCGTCCGATGCTCAGCACGGGGGCCCCGGACCAGACCGTCCCGGACGACGTGGCGCAGGCCGTGGTCGCGGTTCTCGCCGACTGGGCGCGGGGCCCGGGCGGCTGGGCTTCGGGGGCCCCGGACGCGCCCGCCCGGCCGGTGGGAGTGGTCTCCCTGCCCTCGCGCAGCCGCCCCCGGCTGGTCGGCTCACTGGCCGCGCGGATCGCGGAGGTCGGCAGGCTCCCCCTGCTCGGAGCGCTGGCCTACACCGACCAGGTCCCGGAATTCGGCCTGCCCTCCTCCAACAGTGCCCAGCGGGTGCGCGGACTCCACCGGGCCCTGGCCGTGCCTCCGGAGCTGGCCGCGACCCTGGCCGCAGCGGCAGGTCCCGTACTGCTCGTCGACGACCGGGCGGAGACCGGCTGGACCCTCGCCGTGGCCGCCCGGCTGCTCCGTCAGGAAGGCGCGAAGGAGGTGTTTCCGCTGGTGCTCGCGGTTCAGCCGTAGCCGGATGGGGCGCTGTCGGCGCGGCAGGCCAAGGATATGAGCGGCATACAGGCGAATTCCGGTCGGCGGCGCCAATTGCTCATTGCCGCGCGCTCGCGCACCACGCGAGAATTGGGGTGCTCCCGCTCGGCTCGACGGCACTCATTGGGCCGTGCTGCGGCGCGCCCGCACTCCAGCTGTGCCCGTCCGCGGGCGTGTACCCGAAGGGAGGACCGTGACCTTCGGATTCGCCCCGCCTTCCACATCGTCACTGGCGAACTCGACCCGTAGCGGCAGCCGACACGGAAGGCTGCTGGAACCCGCAGAGTGGACGGCGGCGGGCATCCCCCTGCTGCGCAATCCCCGCGAGGTCGTCAGCGGACTGCACTCCCGGCACAGCCCCGTGCCGTCGACCGCGGTGATCGCCGTCCTCGACCCCGAGGAACGGCTCGTGGCGAGCGCGTCGTTCGTCCAGCGGTCGGCGTCGGCCGACGGCTGGGAGTACCGCAACGCGCTCCTGGCTGCCCTGCGCCGGGTCATCCCCCACGACCTGCGGCTCCGCACCCCGGTGCGCACGGCCGTGCTGATGTACTGCCGGGAGGGCGACGAGCGGTGGACCGAGGAGGACGGCGCGTGGATGTGGGGGCTGCGGGACGCCTGCACCCTGCACGGGCTGCGTTGTGGCGCGTACGTCACGCTGACCCGCAACGGCTGGCAGGTGCTCGGTGAAGGCCGGGGCGGCCGACGCCCCAGCTCGGACTCGCGACCGGAGCGGCTCGGCGACACCGTGGCCGATTTCACCGCGTTGAACTTGAGCACCGGTGGCGGCGCGGCCGAGGCCCTGCGCCGCACTGCCGCACGCTGACACGCCTCCGCCCGTTCGCGATCCGGCCCACTGTGCCGGCTCCCCACACGTGGTCGCGTCACGCGACCGCTTACCGACAGCCCTTGCGGCCGTACACCCTGAGCGGGCGTACGGCGGTTCGGGCCGCGGGCTTCAGCGGGGCCGGCGACGGCCAGCCCCGCCCCTTGCCCGCACCGGGGTACGGGGCGTCAGACGCCCGCGCCCAGCACGGAGTTGATCCGCTGCGGTTCACCACACACGATCAGCAGCGCACCGGCCCGCGCGAGCGCGACCGGCAGGGTGGCGGCAGCGGCTTCGACAGGTCCGCCGTTGGCCGCGAAGACCACGACGGGACGGGTGGCGGCGCGCTCGACCTGCGTCGCGTCCGCGTAGAACACGTCGTCCGCGGCATCGTGCAGGGCCCAGTAGGCGGCCTCACCGAAGGAGAGTTCGTGAGCGGCCCACGGGTGCAGTTCGCCGGTGGTGAGCACCAGGATGTCACCGGGCGCGCGCCCGGTGTCGAGCAGCAGGTCGACGGCCTCTTCGGCCGCGTCCAGCGCGCCCTCGGCGGAGGCCGGGATGAGCTGGATCTGCGGCACCGCGGTGGAGACGGACGGCGCGGTGGCGGCGGGGGGAACGGGCCCGGCTGCGGGGGTGGCCTGCGGTGCACGCGGTGCGGGCGGCGCGGGCCGGGCGGCGGGACCGGGGCGCCCGGGCCGCGGGGCGGCGGCGGGACGCGGACCAGGTACGGGGCGGGGGGTCTGCGCGGTGCGGCTCGCGGCCGGCGTAACGCGGGGACCCTGGGCACTCTCGTGAATCTGAGGCTCCTCGGGGGTGAGAGGCATGAGTTGATATCTATCAAACACCGGCACGAAACGTACCGGTGGGGGGCACTTGGGTGCGATTAGAAATCGAAGCCGAGTTGGCCTCCGTTTTCCAGCTCCATCGCTTCTTCGCTGCGGCGCACCTTCTTCAGGTGGCGCCACCGGGGCAGTGCGTCGAGGTACGACCAGGAGAGCCGGTGGTAGGGGGTGGGACCCAGCTCCTCCAGCGCGGCCCGGTGCACGGGCGAGGGGTATCCGGCGTTGTCGCCGAAGCCGTAGGCCTCGAACCCGCCGCCCAGGACGCCGAGTTCGGCCATCATCCGGTCGCGCCTCACCTTGGCGATCACCGAGGCCGCGGCGACAGCGACGCAGGACTGGTCGCCCTTGATCACCGTGCGGACCTGCCAGGGGGCGCCGAGGTAGTCGTGCTTGCCGTCGAGGATCACCGCGTCGGGCCGTGCGGGCAGGGCTTCGAGGGCGCGCCCCGCAGCCAGCCTCAGCGCGGCCGTCATCCCGAGTGCGTCTATCTCCTCCGGCGAGGCGTGGCCCAGGGCGTACGAGGTGACCCACGCCTCCAGGACGTCGAGGAGGGCGTCGCGCCGCCTGTGCGTGAGGAGCTTGGAGTCGGTGAGCCCTTCGGGCGGTCGGCGCAGTCCGGTGATCGCAGCGCACACGGTGACCGGTCCGGCCCAGGCTCCTCGTCCTACTTCGTCGACCCCGGCGATGACCTTGGCGCCGGTGGTTGCACGGAGGGAGCGTTCGACGGTGTGAGTGGGTGCTTCGTAGGCCATGGCGCCAGCAAGATTACGCCGCCCCGAGCCGCCTGCACACCCCGGCCCGGGCAGAGTCCGCACCGCGGCCCGCCCGTCGGCCCGGACACCGGCCGCGGCAGGGCCGCACGTGCGGTCGTTTCCCCGATTCTCGGGCCTCGCCCGTTCGCTTCCGCACACCCTTGCCCGGCGCTTCCGTGCCGCCATTCCGACACCGGAGACAAAACGGATTCTGTGCGTCCACACGTCTGCAGCCCTGCACCATCCCCTCCGGTGCGGGACACCTGATCAGCAGCGGCCCGCCGCACCAGGCTCCGCCCGGACGGGCGCATGAGGCCGGTTCGTACACAGCGCGTCGCATTCGTGAAGCATTGCGGCTCCCGACAGCACAAGGCCCGGGCGCGGGATCTCATCCCGGGCCCGGGCCCTCGCACCGTGCGGAGCGTGCCCCTATTCGGAGCGGCTCGCGAACCCGCCGAGGCGGTGGCAGACCTCGTACGGGGCGGTGACCGGACGGTCGTTGAGGATCTTCCGGGCCCGGTACTCGTCGAGGCTCATCGCGTACCACGGCACCTGGCCGGCGCGCGCGAGCTCATCGTTGATCCCGCGCAGGGCGCACGAGCGGTGGGGTTCGGGCAGCCGGTCCAGGGCGGGCACCGCATCCGCCGACAGGAACCGGAAGTAGGCCAGGTCGATCTTGCCGGTCTCACGGAAGCGATCGGTGTTCTTCTCGGCGACCATCCCGTCCGGGGACATCAGCCCGAACGCGAGAGCGGCGGCCGCCGCGCTTCCGACGACGGCGCGCGGCAGCCAGCGGGCGCCGAAAACCCCGGCGGCCATGATCAGAACGATGACCAGGCCGAGCCAGAGCTCCATCGCGGCCACCGACACCCGCAGCCGGGTCAGGCCGAACGCGTCCACGTACAGGTCCATGCGGCGCAGCGCGGAGGCGACCACCACCAGGGTCATCGCGCACAGCGTGCCGAGGACGGCGCGGACCAGCCGCCGGTCGGCGGTGCCCGAGCGCGGGGCCCAACGCAGCGCGAGCGCGATCACGGCGAGGGTGAGCAGGGTCGCCCAGAGCAGCTGCCAGAAGCCCTGGCGGGCGTACTCGGCGTAGGTGAGGCCGGTGGTGCGCAGGACTTCGTCGTACCCGCCGAAGAGGACGGTGAGTTGGACGGCGTTGAACCCGGCGAAGAGCAGGTTCAGCACGATGAGCGGGAGCGCCCATTCGACGCGGGAGCGGGGCCTGCCGGCGGACACCTCGATCCGGTCCCAGCGTGACGGCGCCGCGGCGGTCCGGGCGAGTCCGAGGGCGATGACGGCCGCCATCAGGAAGAGCAGCAGCCGCACCGGGCCGTCGCCGATCGAGACGTCGGGGATGAGCCCGCCCAGCAGGTCCGCGAACGCCGCGTCGGCGGAGGCGAACAGGGCGCCGAAGAGCACCAGCAGGACCACCGCCACACCGGCCGCCTTGACCACGGGCATCCAGCGGCCCCGGTCGACGCCGCTGCTCCGCGAGCGCAACCCGGCCCAGGTCCAACGGATCCCGGTCACGGTCCCGTCGACGAGGCCGAGCGGGCTGAGCAGCGTGCCCTGCCAGGTACGGCTGCCGTGCAGGGCGAGCGAGCCCACGAGGAGGGCACCGAGCAGCGCGAGGGTGGTGGGCCACCCGGAGTCGCGCAGCGCGGGCACGGCGAGGAGGGCCACGCAGCCGAGCGCCCAGGCCACGGTCCACGGCCGGATGGTACGACCGGCCGCGCGGGCGGCGGCGTACGCGGCGGCCATCGCCGGCAGGGCGACGAGCAACAGGCCGGGCCCGATGCCGTCGCCGAGGAACAGGGCGGCGGCGAGGCCGGCGACGAGGGCCGAGACCAGTACGGCGGTGGAGACCGGCGCCGCCTCGGCGGGCTGGGCGGCCACCGCCCAGGAGAGCGGGGCGATGGACCACGAGCCGCTGCGTTTGCGCTCCTGCCGGGCCTGGTACCTCTGCCAGGCAGTGGGGTCCCAGCCCGGGGGCGGCCCGGCGGCCTGCGGGGGCATGCCCGCGGCCGCCGCAGGTATGCCCGCGACGGCGTGGACCGGCCCGCCCGTGCCCGGAACCTGCTTCCCGGGTTGCTGGTTGGCACCTCCGGGCGCCGCCGCGACGGTGGCGCCCGGAGGCGCTGCCTGAGCGTGGACGTCCCCGGACGCCGCCTGAGCGCTGGCGTCCCCGGACACTGCCTGAGCGTCGGCGTCCCCGGGCGCCGGCTGCGCCGCCTCCGGCTGCCCGGCCTGCGCGTCGGCGTTCTCTGCCATCGGGCTCCCCTCCCCTGTCCGCCGCCCCCCGCCTGATTGCGGAAGCGGCAAAGCGCACAGGTTAGGCGCGTGACGTGCGGTTTTACAGGGATCAACAGACGCCTGTGGCAGGACCGTGACAATCCGCGCGTGGTCGCGGGCCCAGCGGCGGACGCTCCGGCCAGCTACTCCGACACATACCCTCCCCCGTCCCGGAGGACACTGACCCGCCTGCCGCCCGGCCGCCGCGCCGGCGGTGATCCGCCCGGCCGCCGACTAGTACGCCGAGGCCCGGGGGAGCCACACCGGGAGGGCTTCGGTACGCGCCAGCCACGCGGCCGGCAGCATCTCCTCCCCGCGCCCGCCCAGCACTCCGCCGACGATCGCGCAGGTCGTGTCGACGTCCCCGCCCACCTGCGCGGTGGTCCAGAACGCCTGCTCGTAGTCGTTCAGCGAGCGCGCGGCCGACCAGAGGGCGAACGGCACCGTGTCGTGCGCGCTGGTGCGGCGCCCGCAGCCCAGGACCGCCGCCACCGTGGTCGCATCGCCGTAGTCCAGCATGTCCCGGGCCCGTCGCAGCCCCGCGCCCACGGCGCTGCGCGGCACCAGTGCGATGACGTTGTCCAGCAGGTCGGCGGCGGTGGGCGGGCCCAGCGGATCCGCCACCAGCGCGGCCGCCGCGGCGACGGCCATCGCCCCGCACACCGCCTCCCGGTGCTGGTGGGTGGTGTAGGCGGAGATTTCCGCCTGGTGGGTCGCCTGCTCGGGGTCGTCGGCGTACCAGGCGCCCAGGGGCGCGATGCGCATGGCCGCGCCGTTGCCCCACGAGCCCTGGCCGTTGAAGAGTTCGGCGGCGAGGGTCCGCCAGTCCTCGCCCTCCCGGATCAGGCGCAGCATCCGGTTCACCGCGGGACCGTAGCCGCGGTCGAAGTCGTGGTGGTGGGCGAAGGAGTTGGCGAGGGCGTCCTGGTCGATGCGGCCGTGTTCGGCGAGGACGGCGAGCACGGAGCAGGCCATCTCGGTGTCGTCGGTCCATTGCCAGGTGTCGGTGCCGGCGGGCAGTTCCCGGCGCTTGAGCAGGGGGTAGTTGACGGGGACGAAGTACTGGGAGCCGAGGGCATCCCCCAGGGCCAGCCCGCGGAGGCTGGCCATGGCGCGTGCGAAGCGCCGTTCGGAAGAGGAGTCAGCGGTCATTGCGCGCCACTTTAGCCGTCCAGGTCATAAGGCTCGGGTGTGGTCCACCGCTCAAACGGGCGGTCCAGGCGGTAGCGGCCGCCGGAGCCCAGCATGAGCACCCGGTACTCGCCGTTCCCGGGGTTGGAGAGGCACTCGAATTCGGCCACCGACCAGTGGAACCAGCGCATGCAGAACAGCCTCATCGTCAGCCCGTGCGTCACCAGCAGCACGTTCGGCGGATGGTCGGGGGCCTCGAAGCTGCGGTGGAGACTTTCCAGGAAGGAGCCGACGCGGTCGTAGACGTCCGCTCCGGACTCGCCTTGCGCGAAGCGGTAGAAGAAGTGCCCGTAGGAGTCCCGGTAGGCCTTCTGTAGGCGCACGTCCTCCCGGTCCTGCCAGTTTCCCCAGTCCTGCTCGCGCAGCCGCGGCTCCTCGCGCACCCGGACCCGTGCCGGGTCCAGCCGCAGGTCCCGGAAGGTCTGCAGGGTCCGGCGGTAGGGGGAGACGTACGCGCTGACGCGCTCGTCGCCGAAGAGCTCGCGCAGCCGCGCACCGGCCTCGGTGGCCTGCTGGTGGCCCAGCGCGGTCATCCGCAGGGCGTGGTCGGGCTCCCGCTCGTACACGGTGTCGTCGACGTTGCCCTCGGATTCCCCGTGCCGGACGAGGACGATGCGCCGTGGTCTTGCCATCCTTCGACCCTATGCGGCCTTCGGCGTGCCCGGCACCCGGGCACGCCGGTTGCGCCGGCCGATCTTCGTACGGTCATACCGTCCAGGAGGCTTCCAGGTCCACGACGTCTCCGGTGAGCGCTTCGATGTCGGCCTCGGTCTGGGCGCGCAGGGAGAGCCGCTCGACCCGCTCCTGGCGGTACTTGCCGTGCTCGGCGGCCGCGTGCCACATCGACAGGACGAGGAATTCCCGGCCGGGGGCCTCGCCGAACAGGCCGCGGACCATTCCGGGCGACCCGGCCATGGCCGGGTTCCACACCTTCTCCTGCATGAGCGCGAAGTGGTCCACGCGGCCCTCCCGTACCCGGGTGTGGGCAACGCGGACGACGTCGGCATCGGTGAACCGCGGCTCGAAGCCGGTCTTCACGTCGAAGCGGTGGTCGAAGAGGTTGACCCGCGCGTTGGTGTACGTGCCCGCCTGGGCGGCGGCCAGCCGGTCGTGCGAGCGGGCCATGAACGAGTCGTAGAAGGAACGGCTCTCCCAGAACGCGAAGACATGCGCGACCCCCTGCCTCCCCCGGCTCCAACCGCCGCCCTGTCCCCGGAATCCCGGCTCGCCCGGCAGCCCCGCCCACTTGCGCTGCCCACGCTCGAACCCGCGTCGGTCCGTCACCGTGCAGCGAATCCACTTGACCAGCACGGCGTCATGGTACGGGCCCTGCGCGGCCCGGGTCAGTCCCCAGCGCGGATCACCCCGTCCAGTTCCTCCGCATCCCGCTCTGAGAGACGAAGACCGAACTCGCGGTCGAGCACGGCGGGCAGTTCGCCCGGCGTCACCGACCGGCGCTCGCTGCGCCCGTCGGGGTACAGGCGGGTGAGTTCCCGCCCGACGAGGGCGGCGCGGACGCCGTCGCCCGGCTTCTGCACGATCACCTGCCCGATGAACGCGGACCGGGGATGGGTGGAGCTGTAGTGGTTCAGCAGGACGTAGTCGACGGGGTGGTAGCGCTGCGGGGAGAAGGCGTAGAGATCACGCCACGTGTCCCCGCGCAGCAGGGACAGCGCGAGGATGCCGTCCTCCTCCTCGCGGACGGCATAGGTCCATGCCCCTTGCGTCACTTCGGCTCCGAGCTGCCCCAGCGGAACGGGTTCGAGCGGGCCCTGGTGGCCGAACCCGGCGTCGCACAGCCATGGTTGGCCGTCGACGGTGACGACGAGGACGGCGTGCGTCACCGGGAGGAGGGTGTCGCCCCGCGTACGGTTTCGGGCGCCGCGCCCGGCCACCTCGAAGCCGATCCGCTCCAGGGCAGCGGCCAGCAGCGAGTTCTGCTCGTAGCAGTAGCCGCCGCGGCGGCCGTGCACGAGCTTGTCCTCGAGGGCCTTGACGTCCAGCGCGATGGGGCGGCCGAGCAGAACGTCCAGGCTCTCGAAGGCTATGGCACCGGTGTGGGCCCGGTGCACTGCGTACAACGTCGCGAGGTCCGGCCGGAGTTCCCCGTCGTCCCCGACGGGTCCGTCGTATCCGATCCGCGCGAGATAGGACCCGAGATCCAGCTGGTCACCACTCCACATGACGCTCCCCCGTTCCGGCCTCGCGGCCCGTCAAAGCACGTGGCACTTGCCCGCCGCACTCGCACAATGATCGACATGACGGCCCTACACACCAACCCCCTCTTCGCCCGCCTCACCGATGCCGAGAACATCCTGGTCGCCGGCGCCGGCGGAGGCTTCGACGTCTACGCCGGACTCCCGATCGCCCTCTCGCTTCGACATCAGGGCAAGCAAGTCCATCTGGCCAACCTGTCGTTCAGCACCCTCGCCGGCCTGCCCGGCGATGCCTGGGTCGCGCCGGACGTCGCAGCGATCACCCCGGACACCGCGCCCCACCAGTCGTACTTCCCGGAGCGGACACTGGCCCGGTGGCTGAAGTTGCACGGCTATCCGTCCACCGTCCACGCCTTCCCGCAGCTCGGGGTGCAGCCCCTGCGCGCCGCCTACCGGGCGCTGATCGACCGGCTCGGCATCGATGCGGTCGTCCTCGTCGACGGCGGTACGGACATCCTGATGCGAGGCGACGAGGCCGGACTGGGCACCCCGGAGGAGGACCTGGCCAGCGTCGCCGCGCTGGCCGCCCTGGACGGCGTCACGGAACGCCTGGTGGTCTCGGTGGGCTTCGGGGTGGACGCCTACCACGGGGTGAGCCACGCCCTGGTCCTGGAGAACATCGCGGCGCTGGACCGCGAGGGGGCGTACCTGGGGGCGTTCTCGATCCCGCGGGCCACCCGGGAGGGCGCCCTCTACCTGGACGCGGTGGCACACGCCCACCATCAGACTCCCGACCGTCCGAGCATCGTGAACGGCTCGATCGCGGCGGCCGTCCGCGGCGACTTCGGGGACGTGCGCTTCACGGACCGGACCAGGAACAGCGAGCTCTTCGTCAATCCGCTGATGTCGCTGTGCTTCGTCTTCGATCTGCCGGGCCTGGCGGCTCGCTGCCTCTACCTGGACCGGATCGAGGACACCCACCTGATCCGGCAGGTGAGCTCGCGGATCGCGGAGTTCCGCGACGAGATCGCGACCCGCCCCGCCCGCCGGATCCCCCACTGACGGGTCTGTCCCGAGGACGATGCCCCAGGAACCGGGGCCGGCACGACGAAGGGGACCGACCGGTGGTCGATCCCCTTCGCCCGCCGGCGGGGGGGGGGGGGGGGGCGGGGCGGCGGCCCCCCCCCGCGGGGCGCCCGCGGGGGGGGGCCGGCCCCGG
>NZ_JBHXTC010000003.1:307447-331880 GCF_042677605.1 Streptomyces sp. NPDC127106
GGCCCCCCCGCGCTCCATCCCCCCAGCGCCCGCGGCGCGGGGCGCCCGCGTGCCCAACCCCCCCCCCCGGGCCGCGGCGCCGCGGATCAGCTGCAACCGCTGGTGGAGCCGCAGCCCTCGCAGATGTAGCAGGAGCCGGCGCGCTGCATCTTCGTACCGCAGGAGAAGCAGAGCGGGGCGTCGGCGGAGACACCGAGCTGCATTTCGACCAGCTCGGCACTGGAGTGCGCCGTCTTCGGCGCCGGGACGGTCACGGCCTGCGCCTTCGGAGCCGCCGGAACGGAGGCCAGCGGGGCGGACTGGGCCAGGGACTCCGTGTCGATCTCCTCCTCGAGGGGCTCGTACGAGCCGGTCTCCAGGTGGCGCTGGCGCTCCTCGGCGGTGTGGATGCCGAGGGCGGAGCGGGTCTCGAACGGCAGGAAGTCCAGGGCCAGGCGGCGGAAGATGTAGTCGACGATCGACTGCGCCATCCGCACGTCCGGGTCGTCCGTCATGCCGGCGGGCTCGAAGCGCATGTTGGTGAACTTCGAGACGTAGGTCTCCAGCGGGACGCCGTACTGCAGGCCGACCGAGACGGCGATGGAGAAGGCGTCCATCATGCCCGCGAGGGTGGAGCCCTGCTTGGACATCTTCAGGAAGACCTCGCCCAGGCCGTCGTCGGGGTAGGAGTTGGCGGTCATGTAGCCCTCGGCGCCACCGACCGTGAAGGAGGTGGTGATGCCCGGGCGACCCTTGGGCAGGCGCTTGCGGACCGGGCGGTACTCGATGACCTTCTCCACCGCCGCGCGGATGGTGTCCTCGGCCTTCTCGGTCACCTCGGCCTTCTCCTGCTCCTTCTTCTTGGCGGAGAGGGGCTGGCCGACCTTGCAGTTGTCGCGGTAGATCGCGAGGGCCTTGACGCCGAGCTTCCAGGCCTCGAAGTAGATCTCCTCGACCTCCTCGACGGTCGCCGTCTCCGGCATGTTGACCGTCTTGGAGATGGCGCCGGAGATCCACGGCTGGATCGCGGCCATCATGCGGACGTGGCCCATCGGGGAGATGGAACGCTCGCCCATCGCGCAGTCGAAGACCTCGTAGTGCTCGGTCTTCAGGCCGGGGGCGTCGATCACGTTGCCGTGCTCGGCGATGTGGGCGACGATCGCCTCGATCTGCTCCTCCTGGTAGCCCAGGCGGCGCAGGGCCTGCGGAACGGTGCCGTTGACGATCTGCATGGAGCCGCCGCCGACGAGCTTCTTGAACTTGACCAGGGCCAGGTCCGGCTCGACACCGGTGGTGTCGCAGGACATCGCCAGACCGATGGTGCCGGTCGGCGCGAGGACGGAGGCCTGGGAGTTGCGGAAGCCGTTCTTCTCGCCGAGGCGCAGGACGTCCTGCCATGCCTCGGTGGCCGCGGCCCAGATCGCGTTGTCCAGGTCCTCGGTGCGCGGCGCGGCGCCGTTGGCGTCCGCGTGCTGCTTCATGACGCGCTTGTGGGCGTCGGCGTTGCGGGCGTAGCCGTCGTACGGGCCGACGATGGCGGCCAGCTCGGCGGAGCGCTTGTACGCGGTGCCGGTCATCAGCGAGGTGATGGAGGCGGCGAGCGTGCGGCCGCCGTCCGAGTCATACGCATGGCCGGTCGCCATCAGCAGGGCGCCGAGGTTGGCGTAGCCGATGCCGAGCTGGCGGTAGGCGCGGGTGTTCTCCCCGATCTTCTGCGTCGGGAAGTCCGCGAAGCAGATCGAGATGTCCATCGCGGTGATGACGAGCTCGACGACCTTGGCGAAGCGCGCGGCGTCGAAGGACTGGTTGCCCTTGCCGTCGTCGTCGAGGAACTTCATCAGGTTCAGCGAGGCGAGGTTGCAGGACGTGTTGTCCAGGTGCATGTACTCGCTGCACGGGTTCGACGCGGTGATGCGGCCGGACTCGGGGCAGGTGTGCCAGCGGTTGATCACACCGTCGTACTGGATGCCCGGGTCGGCACAGGCCCACGCGGCCTCGGCCATCTTGCGGAAGAGCGCCTTGGCGTCGACCTCCTCGATGACCTCGCCGGTCATGCGGGCGCGCAGGCCGAAGGAGGTGCCGTTCTCGACGGCGGTCATGAACTCGTCGTTCACGCGGACGGAGTTGTTGGCGTTCTGGTACTGGACGGACGTGATGTCGTCGCCGCCCAGGTCCATGTCGAAGCCCGCGTCGCGCAGGGCGCGGATCTTCTCCTCCTCCTTCACCTTGGTCTCGATGAAGTCCTCGACGTCGGGGTGGTCCACGTCGAGCACGACCATCTTGGCCGCGCGGCGGGTGGCGCCGCCCGACTTGATCGTTCCGGCGGAGGCGTCGGCACCGCGCATGAAGGAGACCGGGCCGGAGGCGTTGCCACCGGAGGAGAGGAGCTCCTTGGAGGAGCGGATGCGGGAGAGGTTCAGGCCGGCGCCGGAGCCGCCCTTGAAGATCATGCCCTCTTCCTTGTACCAGTCGAGGATCGACTCCATGGAGTCGTCGACGGACAGGATGAAGCAGGCGGAGACCTGCTGCGGCTGGGGCGTGCCGACGTTGAACCACACCGGGGAGTTGAAGCTGAAGATCTGGTGCAGGAGGGCGTAGGTCAGCTCGTGCTCGAAGATCTCCGCGTCGGCGGGGGACGCGAAGTAGCCGTAGTCCTCACCGGCCTTCGTGTACGTCTTCACGATGCGGTCGATGAGCTGCTTCAGACCGGTCTCGCGCTGGGGGGTGCCGACGGCGCCGCGGAAGTACTTGCTGGTGACGATGTTGACCGCGTTCACCGACCAGAAGTCGGGGAACTCGACGCCGCGCTGCTCGAAGTTGACCGAGCCGTCGCGCCAGTTGGTCATGACGACGTCACGGAGCTCCCAGTTCACCTCGTCGTACGGGTGCACGCCCGGGGTGGTGTGGATGCGCTCGATCCGCAGGCCGCCCTTGGCGCCCTTGGTTCCCTTGGTGCGGGAACCACGTGCCGAGCTGCTCGCCGTCTCTGTCATGCCGCCTGCCTCCCATATGCGGGCAAAAACGCCCTAAAGTGCCAGCGATATTCCGCGGCACAGTGCTGTGTCTTGTTACGTTTCTTCGTTCCCGGCTACACCGGGAGTCCCCCGGCTACCACCGGGAGCAGCGCCAGGCCGAGCAGACGGGCCGCGCCGGGCGCGCGGCCGTCCGGTCAGTCGGCGGCGGAGGCGGGCACGGGGACCGGGACGGCCCCTGCGGACTCGCACTCTTCAGGGCGAGGCCGCCGGTCACGCAGTTCTGCGATGGCGGTCTCGAAGTCTTCGAGGGTGTCGAACGCTTTGTACACGGACGCGAACCGCAGGTACGCGACCAGATCGAGTTCCTGGAGCGGGCCGAGTATGGCCAGACCCACGTCGTGGGTGGTCAGCTCGGCGCTGCCGGTGGCGCGCACCGCCTCCTCGACCCGCTGGCCGAGCTTGGCGAGGGCGTCCTCGGTGACGGGCCGCCCCTGGCACGCCTTGCGCACGCCGGAGATGACCTTGGTGCGACTGAAGGGTTCGGTGACCCCGCTGCGCTTGATCACCATCAGCGAGGCCGTCTCCACCGTCGTGAAGCGACGGGAGCAGTCCGGGCACTGACGGCGTCTGCGGATCGACGTGCCGTCATCGGTGGTACGGCTGTCGACGACGCGGCTGTCGGGGTGCCTGCAGAAGGGGCAGTGCATGGGTTCCTTCACCCTCCCTTTCGGCACGACTGAATCACCCCGCCACGCCCTGGACGACAGGGACTCACCCTGTCGGGGGCTCGCGGAGCAGCCACAAGCATATGCGATTCCGAGGGCCTCGTGAGCCCACTGAAACACAAGTTATGGGTGACCTCGCTCATCCAACCACTAGATATGGGGTTGCGGCGGATGGAGCCCGCTACCGCGTGTCGCGGCCCGATGACCAGGCGGAAGGGATGCGCGGTGCCACACTGGCACGGGACCGGAAGGCGCCGATCCGCGCCGGAAGGGTACCGTAAACAGGGGATGCAGGACCGAACCCGCGTTCGGTGGATCATCCACTGCTATACACCTCTCGATGTGGCCACGGCGGGCGATCTGCGATTTTTCACTCGAACGTGTGTTTGGCGCAACCTTTCGAAAGCAACTACCGTTGTCCAGCTAGGGAGAACATTTCGAGAGGGGCCGCCGACGTGACCACGACCGCAGACAGTGCCGCCATCACTACCCAGAACCGCTCCCAGAGCCGACTCGACCCGGTGCACGCCATGAACGAAGCAAGCCTGAACCCGGACGCGGAGTCCGTCCGGCCCGCGCGCTCGCTGCCAGGGCGCCCTCCAGGCATCCGCGCCGACAGCTCCGGGCTCACGGATCGGCAGCGGAGGGTCATCGAGGTCATCCGCGACTCCGTGCAGCGCCGGGGCTACCCGCCGTCGATGCGGGAGATCGGTCAGGCGGTGGGCCTGTCGAGCACCTCGTCCGTCGCCCATCAGCTGATGGCCCTGGAGCGCAAGGGGTTCCTGCGGCGCGACCCGCACCGGCCCCGGGCCTACGAGGTCCGCGCGTCGGACCAGCCCAGCTCACAGCCCACCGACACCACCGGGAAGCCCGCCGCCTCGTACGTTCCTCTGGTGGGACGGATCGCGGCCGGCGGCCCGATCCTCGCTGAAGAGTCGGTGGAGGACGTCTTCCCGCTCCCCCGCCAGCTCGTCGGCGACGGTGAGCTCTTCGTCCTCAAGGTCGTCGGAGACTCGATGATCGAAGCCGCGATCTGCGACGGCGACTGGGTCACCGTCCGCCGCCAGCCGGTCGCCGAGAACGGTGACATCGTCGCGGCGATGCTCGACGGCGAGGCCACGGTCAAGCGGTTCAAGCGCGAGGACGGCCACGTCTGGCTGCTCCCGCACAACGCGGCGTACCAGCCGATCCCCGGCGACGAGGCCACCATCCTCGGCAAGGTCGTCGCCGTACTGCGCCGGGTCTGAGCCCGCGCCCCTGTCCAGCTCCGGGACTCACTGCGCCGGTCCCGGAGCTGTCTTGTATCCCTTGCCGGCGCAGAGCTTGCAGCCGCCGAGCTCACGGCCGTCGGCACCCGGACTCCTTCTGGTCCGGGTGCCGGCGGCTTCGTCGTGTGGGGACGCCGCTGCCACTGGCCTTGCGCGGGCCTTCCCCCGCTGTTACTTCCCGTCCGCCTTGGCGGCCGTGTCGATGGCGGCGAGGGAGCGGCGGACCTGGTTGCGGTCCGTGGTGTACCAGAAGTCCGGGAGCGAGGCCTTCAGGAAGCTCCCGTAGCGGGCCGTGGCCAGCCTGGGGTCGAGGACCGCCACCACGCCCCGGTCTCCGGACGCCCGGACGAGCCGGCCCGCGCCCTGCGCCATCAGCAGCGCGGCGTGCGTGGCGGCGACCGCCATGAATCCGTTGCCCCCGTGCTCCTCGACCGACTTCTGGCGCGCGCTCATCAGTGGGTCGTCGGGGCGCGGAAACGGGATCCTGTCCATGATCACGAGCTGACAGCTCGGTCCGGGCACGTCCACGCCCTGCCACAGCGACAGCGTCCCGAACAGGCAGGTCTTCGGGTCGGCGGCGAACGTCTTGATCAGCTCGCCCAGGGTTTCCTCGCCCTGCAGCAGGATCGGGTGGTCGAGCCGGCCGCGGAGCTCCTCGGCGGCCGCTTTGGCGCCGCGCATGGAGGAGAACAGGCCGAGGGTGCGGCCGCCGGCCGCCTCGATCAGCTCGGCGAGCTCGTCCATCATGTCGCCGCGGGTGCCCTCGCGGCCGGGCGTGGCCAGGTGCTTGGCGACGTAGAGGATGCCCTGCTTGGGGTAGTCGAACGGCGAACCGACGTCCAGACCCTTCCATAGTGGTGCGTCGTCCGCTTCCACACCCTCGGGGGACAGTCCCAGCGAGGCCGCGACCCCGTTGAAGTCCCCGCCCAGCTTGAGGGTCGCCGAGGTCAGGACCACGGAACGGTCCTCGAACAGCTTCTCCCGCAGCAGTCCGGACACCGACATCGGGGCCACACGGAGGGTGGCGCCGAAACGGTCGTGGCGCTCGTACCAGACGACGTCGTACTCGGATCCGGCGATGATCCGCTCCGCCACGGCGTGGACGTTCTCCACGGAGGCGAGTGCCTGCTTGCGTACGGCGTCCTCGTCGGCGACGGACTTGTCCCGGGTCGCACCGATCGCGGAGATCACATTGCGGGCGGCGTCCCGCAGGGCGGTCAGTGCGTACCCGAGGTCCTCCGGGATCTCCTCCAGCCGGCCGGGGAGGGCCAACTCCATGACCCGCTCGAAGGACTCCGAGGCGGTCTGCAGGGCATCGGCGGTCTTCTCGTCGACCAGCTTCGCCGCACGCTTCACGGCGCGGTTGACCTGGCCGGGGGTGAGCTCGCCGGTGGCGACCCCGGTCACGCGGGACACGAGCTCGTGCGCCTCGTCCACGATCAGCACCTCGTGCTGGGGCAGGACGGGGGCACCCTCGATCGCGTCGATGGCCAGCAGCGCGTGGTTGGTGACGACCACGTCGGCGAGCTTGGCCCGCTCCCGGGCGGCCTCGGCGAAGCACTCGGCGCCGTACGCGCACTTCGACGCGCCGAGGCACTCGCGGGAGGAGACCGAGACCTGGCTCCAGGCGCGGTCGGAGACGCCGGGTGTGAGGTCGTCGCGGTCGCCCGTCTCCGTCTCGTCGGCCCAGTCCCTCAGGCGCAGCAGGTCCTGCCCGAGCTTGCTGGTCGGGGCAGCCGCCTCGAACTGGTCGAAGAGGCCGTCCTCCTCGTCCTGCGGTGCGCCCTCGTGCAGCCGGTGCAGGCAAAGGTAGTTGGAGCGCCCCTTGAGCATGGCGAACTGCGGGCGGCGGCGCAGCTGCGGGTGCAGCGCCTCCACCGTCCGCGGCAGGTCACGCTCGACCAGCTGCCGCTGCAGCGCCAGGGTCGCCGTGGCGACGACCACGCGCTCGCCGTGCGCGAGAGCCGGTACCAGGTAGCCGAGGGACTTTCCGGTGCCGGTGCCGGCCTGGATGAGCCGGTGGGCGTTGTCGTCGATCGCTTCGGCGACGGCTTCGGCCATGGCGACCTGGCCGGGCCGCTCCGTGCCTCCGACGGCGGAGACGGCGGCGTGCAGCAGGTCGGTGAGGGAGGGCTTCGTCATAGCACCTCCCACCCTACGGGGCGCCACCGACAGTGACGGCCACAGCAGGGATGCATGGCCGAGACAAGGGTGCCCGTCGCCTCATTGTCTGGCGGCTCTGCGCAGGGCCCGGGCACGTGCGGCGAGTGCCCGCGGAGGGCCGCCTCACCCTCCCGGGTGAATCCCCGGACCTCAGGAACCTTGCTGCGCGGCGCAGAGTTCTTCGAGATGAAAGGAGTGGGGAGAAGGACCGAGGAGGGCGCGGTGGCACCAGAGGCAGAGGAGGGATGCGGCGTCGGGATTCCCCGGTGTGAGGCGGCGCATCAGATGAGGTTGCGCAGCGCCCGCTCCCGGATCATCAGGGCGGCGCGCTTGCGGGGGAGGTCGATCTCGGTGGAACAGCGGAAGCCGGAAGCCAGGAAGGCTGACACGGAGGGGGTGCTGCGGATGTCCGGTTCGGCGATGACGCGGGTGCAGCGTGGGCGGTTGTCGAGCACCAGGTCGGCGACGGCACGCAGCAGGATCGCGCCCAGGCCGCGACCGCGATTCGTGCCGTCTCCGATGAGCAGGTGGAGACCGGTGTCGTGGGGGCGCGCCCGATAGTGGCGGGCGAGCGGGTCGAGGTCGGCCCGGTAGATCTCCCAGTAGCTCATCCGAATGCCGTCGAGGTAGCCGATGCAGGGGATGCTGCTGCCGTCGCCGTCGAGCTGGGCCCGCAGGCGTGTGACGGTGACGGAGGCGGGGCCGGCGAGTTTCCAGTACGCGGCCACATCGGGGTCGTTCATCCACCGGGTAAGGAGTTCCAGGTCGCGGGCGAGGCGGACGGGTTCCAGGCGGAAGGGCCCGGCCGCGGTGGTGACGCTGCCCCATCCGGCCGGCGAGTCGAGCAGCTCGGCTTCGGCGAGCAGGGGCAGCAGCCGGGCATCGAAGCGGAAGGCGTCCGTGTGGGCGCGGGGGTGCCCCGCCGCCGGGGCGGGGGTTTCGATTTCGATGGAAGGCATCGGGCTCAATCGTGGAGGGGGTTGGTGATGGTGACGTAGACGGACTGGGGGTCGGCGGAGCCGCCGGGTTCGTCCGGGCCGTTCAGGCGGGTGAGCAGGTTCGCCTTGCAGCGCAGGGTGGGTGAGTCGAGCAGCCGCGCGGGCAGGGGGCCGAGGCTGGAGGCCTTGCCGAGGAAGCGGCGGAAGGCGGCGAGCAGGACGCGTTCGTCGGCGAGCCGCTGGGACCCGAAGGCCCCGATGAGACCGAACACGTTGTCGATGCCCAGGGAGGCGGTGAAGCGTTCGTCGGTGACGGCGTCGGAGACGAAGGTGTCGCTGGCGCTGCCGATGCCGGGCAGCCGGCGTTCGAGTTCCGCCCGGCGGGACGTGCGGAAGCAGTAGCCCTGGTCGCCGCGGTACCGGCCGCCGACGGGCCAGCCGGGCCGGTCGAGCACGACCAGTGTGTTCTGCTGGTCGGCTTCGAGGGCGATCCCGGCGAGCGCGTCGAAAGAGAGGACGGGCAGGACGACCTGGTCGAGATAGCGCAGGAACCACTCGGCGGCCACGGCGGAGATCGGCCGTCCGGTAGTGGCGGCGAGCCGGAAGACGGTCTCGGCAAGCCGTGAACGCCTCGTGGTCCGGCCCGGCCAGGGGCGGGGCGCGGTGAGGGCGGCGACGCACAGGGCGTCGTCGTGCGAGAGGAAGGGGTTGTGGCGCAGTACGACGTCGAGTCCGGGGACGGGGGTGCCGTCCGGGGCATCGACGGCGGCCCAGGCGGGGTCGCGCACGATGTCGAAGCGGGAGTGGGATGCCCTCCACTGTTCGACGAGGCCGGTCCGGAGCAGCCGGTGCATCTCGACACCGCGGTGGAGTTCCTTGCGGGGGTCTTCCCGGCGGGAGGTGGTGATGCGCAGGCCCAGGGAGAGCTTGAGCATCGCGGGGGCACCGGGGCGGTAGACGGTGCGGACGGAGGAGGCGGGATACCAGGGCTCGCCGTGCGGGCCGAGGTCGTGCAGGAGCCCGGCGTCGAGGAGGGCGGTGACGGCTGGGCGCTGGAGCAGGTCGCGGGCCTGCCAGGGGTGGACGGGAAGGGGGGTGGTGTCGTCGGGCAGCGGGAGTTCGGGGGCGAATCGGCCCAGGAGCCGGGCTGTGGTCAGGGGGCGGCCGCGTTCGGTCCAGGCGGAGTCGGTGGCGAGGGCGGCAGGGGCGACACCGAACCAGTGCAGGGGGAAGGAGGCGTGGAGTTCGGGTGAGTAGCGGCGCGTTTCGATCGCGGAGAGTCCCTCGCAGCTCTTCGGATCGGGTTGGAGGGGATGACCGAGGAGGAGGGACTGTTCGGCGGTGAGGAAGTGGTCACCGGCGATCGGGGCGGGCGGGGTGGGCCGTGCGCGCCGGTCGGCGATGAACTCGGCGGTTCGGCGCACCGAGTCGGCTACCCGGCCGGCGAGGGCGGTGCCGCCGCGGCCGAAGGGTCCGACGGGGCTGCCCTCGCGGGCGAAGAGCGAGACGAGGGTGACGGCGTCCAAGGCCGGGGCGTGGACGGGGGCGCCTTCGAGCCGGGCGGGCGCGAAGCGGTGCCAACCGGAAGGTGACCAGTGGCGGACGGCAACGAGCAGGGCGGTGCCGGACGCAGGAAGGGGGATGCGCAGCACGGTGCCGGCGGGGCCGTCGGGGCGGCCGATGCCGTTCTCGCGGACCCAACACCGCAGGAGGTTCTCCACCGTCGCCGCCTCCGCGGCGGTGGCCGGGTCGGGGTGGTCCAACAAGTCGGGCAGCATCGCGGGTTCGAGGCCGACCGGGCCCGCACAGCCCACGCGGGGGCGGAACGCGCCGTGGTTCTGGCGGGGCACCAGGGCCCCGGCAGCCGGGAGCAGCGGCGGCGCCGCCGAGTGCGACCCGGCCCCGCCCCCGTCTCCTCCCCCGGCGGGACCGGCCCCGTACGGGTGGCCCTCCGGCCGGGCAGGGCCGCCGCGGTCTTGCTGCGGGAGAGCCTGAGCAGTCGGATCCGAGGCGGTGTTCCCGGTGCCCGGCCCGGGATCGGCCGTCGCGCCGCCGACATCCCGGTCGGCCTGTGGAGCCTCGGCCGCTGCCGGGCGCTGCGGCTCGGGAGGTGCGGCAGGGTGTCCGGGCACCTGCGCACCCCCCGCGGGCGGAACCCGCTGTGCCGGGGGGCCGTCCGCGTCCGGAGCCCCGGGGCCGCCAGAGCCCTGCACGGCAGCTGGTTGCGCCGCACCAGCCGGCTCGGCCGGGGTGCCCGCGGAGCCTGCCCGCAGGTCATACCGGGCCGATTCGGAACGCCCCGGCTCCGTGGCCCGGGCCGTCGGAGCCCCGGCTCGGGGCGCGGCGGGCGCGGGGTGCCGCAGGTCGACATGCGGGACCGCCGCCGTACCCGGCTCCGGCGGCGCCTCCAGGCCCCTGCCCGGCCCGGCGCGTTCGACCGCCGACGGGGCGCTTCCCGGCCCGACGAGCCCGGCCGGGTCGCCCTGCGGGGCGCCTGCGGTCGGGTGCGCTGCTCCGGGTCCGGAACCCTGCCCGGCCGCCGGGCAGGACGGTCGGGCAGTTGGAGTGCGCTGCTCGGACTGCCCGAGGTCTCCCGCTCCAGCGGCCCCGTACGGCCGGTCCACGGGATACCCCGCGTCCCCGGCCGCGGCGCCGTGCTGGTGCGGCCCCGCCTGCTCGGCCTTCGGGCTGGGCTGCGCGACCGGCAGGTGGTGCGCAGGCCGATCGGGGGCCCCGGGAGAGGTCGGCCGGGACACCTGACCGGCTGGCGGCAGGGGCGGGGGGCCAGGCATCGGTTCCGGCCCCGCCGGCTCGGGGCTCGGGCCGGCCTGATGGGCCGCCGCAGAGGGGTGCGACGGCCCGGCGGGAGCCGCGGCAGGGATCGACCGGGCCAGCCGGCCGATGGGTGGCACAGGCACCAGCCCGGCCGTGGGCCCCGGCCCGGTCGGCTCGTCCCTGTGGCTGGGCTGTTGGGCCGTGGGCGGGTTCTGCACGATCTGCCCCGGGCCCCGTGCCGGGGTTGGCCGGGCTCGCAGGTCGGGCGGAGAGAGGGGCGGGAGGCCGGTCGTCGGCGCCCGCCCTGCCGGATCGGTCTTGGGGGCGGGGTCCTCGGCAGCGGTTGGCCGGGCCAGGTGGTCGGCGGGCCGGAGGGGAGCGGGCGGGAGGGGGGTGGGCTCGGCTGTGGGAGCCGGTCCTGCTGGATCGGACGTCGGGCCGGGCTGCTGGGCGGGGTTCTGCACGGTCTGTCCCAGGCCTGGCTGCGGGGGCTGCGGCTCGGGCGGCGGCGTCGGACCTGTGGGCACGGTCTTCGGGTTGGGCTGCTGACCGGCTGGGGGGTGGGGCACGGTCTGGGTCAGGGCTTCGGCGCGGTGCGGTCGGGGCTGCTGGTTGGCGGGGCACGGGGGTGTGGGCTCGGCCGTGGGGTCCGGGCCGGCCGGTTGGATGGAGTGTCTGGTGTTGGCAGGGAGCTCGGGGGCGGCCGGCCGGGGCGGCTGGGTGGCGGGGTCGGGCATGGGGGTCCTCGGGGTGGGTCAGTGGGGGCGGCGGGCTGCGGCGGCGGGGATCGCGTCGGCGAGGCGGTCGAGGACGGCCCCGGCCTGCTCGTCGGTGAGGGTCAGCGGGGGCAGGAGGCGTACGACGCTGGAGTGGCGGCCGGCGAGGTCGACGATCAGGCCCCGCCTGAGGCACTCCTGCCGGACGGCCGCTGCGAGGTCGGGGGCGGCGGCCCGGGTCTCGGGGTCGACGAGCTCGACGCCGATCATCAGGCCCCGGCCGCGGACGTCCCCGATGCAGGGGTGGTCTCCGGTCAGGCCGTGCAGGGCGGTGAGCATCCGCGCTCCCAGCGCGCCGGCCCGCTCGGCGAGACGGTGCTCCCGTACGAAGGCCAGGGTGGCGGTGCCGGCGGCCATGGCCAGCTGGTTGCCGCGGAAGGTGCCGGCCTGGGCGCCGGGGGCCCAGGCGTCCAGGCCGGAGCGGTAGACGACCACCGCCAACGGGAGGCTGCCGCCGATCGCCTTGGACATGACCATCACGTCCGGGACCACCCCCGCGTGGTCGACTCCCCAGAAGGCCCCGGTCCGGCCGACGCCGGTCTGTACCTCGTCCGCGATCAGCGGGATCCCGCGCACCTCGGTGATCTCGCGCATGCGGCGCAGCCAGGGGTCCGGGGCGGGCAGGACTCCGCCCTCGCCCTGCACCGGCTCGACGAGCATCCCGGCCGGGGCCGGCACCCCGCCTTGGGGATCGTCCAGGAGGCTCTCGGTCCAGCGGGCGCCGAGCCGGGCTCCCTCGGCGCCTCCGACGCCGAACGGGCAACGGAGGTCGTGCGGGTACGGCAGCCGGGTCACCCGTACGTCGGGCGCCACGTCGTGGCCTGCCCCGGTGAACGCGAGCAGCCCGGAGCGCCCGGTCGCGGCCCGGACCAGTTTCAGTGCGGCCTCGACCGCGTCCGCCGCGGTGGGTCCGCAGAACTGGATGCGGGCGTCGGCGGCCAGTTCGCCGGGGAGGGTGGCGAACAGCTCGGTGGTGAAGGCGTCCTTGACCGGAGTCGCCAGGTCCAGGACGTGCAGGGGGGCACCGGAGTCGAGGACACCGCGGACGGCTTCGAGCACCACCGGGTGGTTGTGGCCCAGGGGCAGGCTGCCCGCGCCGGAGAGGCAGTCGAGGTAGCGGCGTCCGTCGGCGCCTTCGATGGTGAGGCCGCGGGCGCGGACCGGAACGATCGGCAGGGAGTGTGCGTACGTGCGTGCGGCCGACTCCCGCACCGCATGGCGCCGCAGGATGCCCTCCGCCGCCTCCGCACCACCACCGCCCGCACCCCCGGGGCCCGCACCCCCGGAGCCCGCGCTCCCGGAGCCGGCGCAGGGGCCCGCACCCCCGCGGCCCGCGCGCTCCGGCGCCGCTCGGCTCCCCTGCACCGGGACCTGTACCGGGGTCCCGCCGGGCTGCGGCGTCAAGGGCGCGCGGCCGGCCGGCACCGACCCGTCGCCCGACGCCACGTCATGCTCGGTCAACGCCACGAGTGTCGGACCTCCCGCACGGACTGCTCTACCGGTTGCGCCTCGAACACGAACGCGGCGCCCCATCCCCCGTACGTACCAACGACGGTGACGGCGGCTGAACACGGGCGACCACAAGATCCTTGTGTTGTGGCGCGCCAGCGGGCGCCATCCGGGAACCGCGGGCCCCGGCTGTGCCGTCCCCAACAGCAGCGGCATAGTGGGGTGCTGCACTTTCGGCGGCCCGCACCCCACCGCGGCCGCCTCCCACGCCCGGAACCACCAGGGGGATTGACGACATGCGACCGAACCGACCGGTCACCGCGATTCTGTGCGCGGCGGCACTTGCGATGACCGCCGCCGCCTGCGGACCCGGCGACGGGGAGGCCGGCGGAGACGCCAAGCCGACCGTGGCGGCGAGCGTCCCGGCAGGAACCGAGGGGATCAAGATCCCTGACCAGCTCAAGGACAAGCTCAAGGAGCACGGCATCGACCTGGAGAAGTGGCGGGGAGGTGAGTGGAAGAACTGGAACAAGGACGACTGGCTCCGCGAGGCCGGCGACTACATCAACCCGGTCATCGAGGGCCTGTGGGACCCGGACCGCATGCGCGAGGCCGCCAAGGTCCCGCAGCCGCCGGCCATCGACCCGGACGCCGGCAAGGACCAGGGCGTCACCGACCCCACCCCGGCGCCGATTGCGGCGAAGCCGGCCGCCACGCCGTACCACTCGAGCGTCCCGTACTCCGGCAAGGTCTTCTTCGACGGGCCCGAAGGCTCGATGGTGTGCTCGGCGACCGTCGTCAAGGACCCGGCCCACCCGGGCAAGTCGAACATGGTGTGGACCGCCGGACACTGCGTCCACGCGGGCAAGGCGGGCGGCTGGTACCGCAACATCGCCTTCGTCCCGTCGTACAACAACGCGGGCAAGCCGTCGGCGCAGCTCAAGGGCGCCCCGCGGCAGGAGGTGGCCCCGTACGGCGTGTGGTGGAGCGACTGGGCGCAGACCTCGGACCAGTGGATCAAGCAGGGTGGTCCGACGGGCGGCGCGGGCGCCCCGTACGACTTCGCGGTGCTGCACGTGACCCCGGAGAAGAGCTCGGGCAAGTCGCTGGAGGAGACGGTCGGCGGGGCGCTCCCGGTGGAGTTCAACGCTCCGGCGGTGCCGAAGGTGGCGGGCATGACCGCGACGGGCTACCCGGCGGCGGCCCCGTTCGACGGTCAGAAGGCCTACCAGTGCACGGACAAGCCGGGCCGGCTGTCGCTGAAGGCGAACGAGCCGGTGATGTACCGCATCGGCTGCACGATGACGGGCGGTGCCTCCGGCGGCGGCTGGGTCGCGACGGGCAGTGACGGCAAGCCGGTCCTGATCTCGAACACCTCGATCGGCCCCGCCAAGGCGGGCTGGCTGGCGGGGCCGCGACTCGGCCCCGAGGCCAAGGGGATCTTCGACGCGGTGAGCGCCAAGTTCAAGTGAGCCCCGCGTCCCGGTGACGCACGCACGGCCGAGGCCCCCTGCACGATTTCGTGCAGGGGGCCTCGGTCTTCAGCCCGCGTCTTCCGTTCGCGTAGTCCGCGTCTTCAGTTCGCGTCTTCAGTCCGCGTCTTCAGTCCGCGTCTTCAGTCCACGTACGCGCCGGTCACCGGCTCGCGGGGACGAACGGGGAGAGCTCCGCCGCCAGTTGCTCGTGGACGCGCACCTTGATGACGGTGCCCTCCGGGGTGTGCTCCTCGGAGATCACCTCGCCCTCGGCGTGCGCCTTGGCGATCAGCGAACCGTGCGTGTACGGCACCAGGGCCTCCACCTCCACCGCGGGCCGCGGCAGTTCGGCGTCGATGAGCCGCAGGAGCTCTTCGATGCCGTGTCCGGTGCGGGCCGAGACGGCGATGGAATGCCGCTCGATGCGCAGCAGCCGCTGCAGGACCAGCGGGTCCGCGGCATCGGCCTTGTTGATCACCACGATCTCGGGCACGTCGGTCGCGCCGACCTCGCGGATCACCTCACGTACGGCCGCCAGCTGCTCCTCCGGGGCCGGGTGCGAGCCGTCCACGATGTGCAGGATGAGGTCGGAGTCGCCGACCTCCTCCATCGTGGAGCGGAACGCCTCGACCAGGTGGTGGGGCAGGTGCCGGACGAAGCCGACCGTGTCGGCCAGGGTGTAGACCCGGCCGCTCGGCGTCTCGGCCCGGCGCACGGTCGGGTCGAGGGTGGCGAACAGGGCGTTCTCCACGAGCACGCCCGCGCCGGTGAGACGGTTGAGCAGCGAGGACTTGCCGGCGTTGGTGTAGCCGGCGATGGCGACGGCGGGCACCTTGTTGCGGCGCCGCTCCTGCCGCTTGATGTCGCGACCGGTCTTCATCTCCGCGATCTCCCGGCGCATCTTCGCCATCTTCTCGCGGATCCGTCGCCGGTCCGTCTCGATCTTGGTCTCACCTGGGCCGCGGGTGGCCATGCCGCCACCGCCGCCGCCGCCCATCTGCCGGGACAGCGACTGACCCCAACCGCGCAGGCGCGGAAGCATGTACTGCATCTGCGCGAGGGCGACCTGCGCCTTGCCCTCTCGGGACTTGGCGTGCTGGGCGAAGATGTCGAGGATCAGGGCCGTCCGGTCGACGACCTTGACCTTGACGACGTCTTCGAGGGCGATGAGCTGGCCGGGGCTGAGCTCACCGTCGCAGACGACGGTGTCGGCACCGCTCTCCAGCACGATGTCGCGCAGCTCCTGGGCCTTGCCCGAGCCGATGAAGGTGGCCGGGTCCGGCTTGTCGCGGCGCTGCATCACGCCGTCGAGCACGAGGGCGCCGGCGGTCTCGGCGAGGGCGGCGAGCTCCGCGAGGGAGTTCTCGGCGTCCTGCACCGTGCCGGAGGTCCACACGCCGACGAGCACGACGCGCTCCAGGCGCAGCTGTCGGTACTCGACCTCGGTGACGTCTTCGAGCTCGGTGGAGAGGCCGGCGACGCGGCGCAGTGCGGCGCGCTCGGAGCGGTCGAACTGGTCGCCGTCGCGGTCTCCGTCGATCTCGTGGCTCCAGGCGACGTCCTCTTCCATCAGGGCGTCGGCCCGAAGGCCCTCGGTGAAGCTCTGCTGGGCGCGCACGTCGTCCTGTGCGTCCCGCGCGTCCTGGGAAGGGGAAGAAGAGGAGGTCATGGGATCCTTACGTCGGTGTCGAATGGCCCGCATCGGGTGGCCGCGGACCGCAGGACCGGCGGCCGGGGGCGTCACTCCTGGCCACAGCTCCGCTGACCGCGTTCGCCACAGGCGACACAGTACTGTCACGGTCAACGGGTCACGTCACCGGAAGATTCCCTCCGGCGAGCGGCCCTGTCGATGGTGACATGCCCGTTCCCGCCGGGTCACACGCTTTTCGGGCCGCCCCATTCCGGATGTCCGGGCATCGCGGGGGTCGTCTTCCCGTACAGCCACGGCTCCAGGAAGGGCTTCAGGTCCCGTCCGGCGACGTCGGAGGCCATGCGGACGAAGTCCTGGGTGCCGGCGACGGAGTCCCGGTGCTCGGTGACCCAGCGCCGCTCCAGCCGGTCGAAGGCGGCGGCGCCGATCTCCTGCCGCAGGGCGTACAGGATCAGGGCGGCACCGTCGTAGACCGCGGGCCGGAAGAGTCCGATCTTCTCACCGGGGGCGGCAGGCTTCGGTGCCGCCGGGGGCCCGCCGGCCGCGCGCCACTGGTCGGAGCGCTGGTACGCCTCGCGCATGCGCCGTTCCAGGGAGTACGTGCCGAGGCCGTCGGCGTACAGGGCCTCGTACCAGGTGGCGTGTCCCTCGTTGAGCCACAGGTCGGACCAGGTGCGCGGGGTGACGCTGTTGCCGAACCACTGGTGGGCGAGCTCGTGGACCATGACGGCCTCGACGTACCACTCGGGGTAGCCCTCGCCGGAGAAGATGCCGCTCTCGAAGAGCGAGAGGGTCTGCGTCTCCAGCTCGAAGCCGGTCCTGGCCCTGGCGATCAGCACCCCGTAGGTCTCGAAGGGGTAGCGTCCGACCCGCTTCTCCATCCACTCGATGTGTCCCGGGGTCTTCTTCAGCCAGGGCTCGAGCCGCTCGCGGTCGGCGGCCGGGACGACATCGCGCAGGGGCAGCCCGTGCGGTCCGGTGCGGTGCACGACGGCCGAGTCGCCGATGGATACCTGTGCGAGCTCGGTGGCCATGGGGTGCAGGGTGCGGTACCTCCACGTGGTCGCGCCCGTCGCCGTACGGGCCGGAAGGGCGCCCGGCAGGCCGTTGGCGACGGCGGTGAGTCCAGCGGGGGCGGTGATCCGGAAGGTGAAGTACGCCTTGTCGGCGGGGTGGTCGTTGCACGGGAAGACGCGGTGGGCGGCGTCGGCCTGGTTGGCCATGGCGAGGCCGTCCTCGGTGGGCACCCAGCCGCCGTCGGCGATGCCGCGCGGGTCGCTGGTGTGCTTGATCGTGATGCGCAGCGGGCTGCCCGGGGTCACCGGGGCGGCGGGGGTGAGCACGAGGTCCTCGCCGGCGTTCTCGAAGCGCGCCGGCTGCCCGTTGACCTCGGCGGAGGCGACGGTGCCGTGGGTGAAGTCGAGGTTGATCCGCTCCAGCGGCTCCTGGGCGCGCGCGTCGATCTGGGTGACCGCGTCGAGGGGGGTCGTGTTGTCCCGGTAGGTGAGGGACAGGTCGTACGCGAGGACGTCGTACCCGGGGTTGCCCAGCTGCGGGAAGAGCGTGTCGCCGATGCCGAGCGGCGTCGGCGGGGGCAGCACGGCGGCGGTGAGGGTGAGGGAGGCCGCGGCGAGCAGGGCGGCGCGCAGGCGCGGGGAGGTGAGCTGCATCCCCCACCGCATACCAGCGCCCGCCGGGTGCCCGGGTACGGCGCGCAACGGGTCCACCCGAACGGGACCTTCCGGCGCCGGCCCGGCCGCCGAGCGGCAGATCCCCCGCCGGCGCCCCTTTCCCGCGGCCCCGTCCCGCGACCCCCTTCCCGCGGCGGCCCCGTCCCGGCGGGCTCACCCCCGCCCGGCCCCCCCCCCGGGGGCCGGCCCCCGTCCTATGCCCGGTCCACGTCGTAGACCCCGGGCACGTCCCGCATCGCCCGCATCAGCGCCGGCAGGACAGACGCGTCCGGAAGCTGGAGGGTGTAGGTGTGCCGGACCCGCTGTTCGACGGGCGGTTCCACGGTCGCCGAGACGACCTCGACCCCCTGACGGGCGATGGCCTCGGTCAGGTCGGCCAGCAGGTGCGGGCGGCCGAACGATTCCGCGGTCAGGGTGACCCGGCAGTCCGCGGTGGCCCGCCAGTGCACGGCGACGGAGGTGCGCCCCAGCGAGCGCATCTGGGCGACGGCGGCGCACTCGACGCGGTGGACGGTGACGGCCCCGCCCCGGACCACGAACCCGGCGACCTCGTCCGGCGGCACCGGCGTGCAGCAGCCGGCCAGCCGCACCGTGGCGTCGGGCAGGTCGGCCACGGCGTTGCCGCCGCCACCGCGGGCCCCGACCACCGACAGCGGGGCCCGGGCGGGCGTGGTGGTGGGGGTGGCCCCGTCGGGGTGGTCCCGGAGCCAGCTGCTGATGGCGATCCGGGCGGCCTGGGTCTCGGCGTGCTCCAACCATTCGGCGGCGGGCCCGGAGGAGGAGTCCTGGGCGAGCAGCGGCTGCACGGTGTCCCCGTCGGACAGCCGGGTGCCCAGGGAGGCGAGGCGCCCGTTGACCCGGGCGCCGATACAGCCGTGGGCGGTCTCCCCGTACTGGGCGTAGGCGGCGTCGATGCAGGTGGCCCCGGCGGGCAGGCCGAGCGTGCCCCCGTCGGCGCGGAAGACGGTGATCTCCCGGTCCTGGGCGAGCTCGGCACGCAGCCCGCTCCAGAAGGCGTCGGGGTCGGGTGCGGAGCGCTGCCAGTCGAGCAGCCGCGCCAGCCAGCCGGGCCGGGTCGGGTCGACGCGCTCCTCGTCGCCGTCCGCCGCAGCGGCGGCCGAAGGGGCGGGGGCGGTGTACGGGTTGCCGAGCGCGATCACACCGGCTTCGGCGACGCGGTGCATCTGCCGGGTGCGGACGATGACCTCGGCGACGTACCCGTCGGGGGTGGCGACGGCGGTGTGCAGGGACTGGTAGAGGTTGAACTTCGGGGCGGCGATGAAGTCCTTGAACTCCGACACGACCGGGGTGAAGCAGGTGTGCAGCTCGCCCAGCACCCCGTAGCAGTCGGCGTTCTCCCCGACGAGGACGAGGATGCGGCCGAAGTCGGATCCGCGCAGCTCGCCGCGTTTGAGGGCGACGCGGTGCACGGAGACGAAGTGCCGGGGCCGTACCTGGACCTCGGCGGCGATGCCGGCGTCGCGCAGGACGGCCCGTACGGAGTCGGCGATGCCGGGCAGCGGGTCGGCCTCTCCGGCGTGGGCCGCGATGAGGGCGCGGGTGCGCTCGTACTCCTCGGGGTGCAGGATCGCGAAGACGAGGTCTTCCAGTTCGGTCTTCAGCGCCTGCACGCCGAGCCGTTCGGCGAGCGGGATGAGCACGTCCCGGGTGACCTTGGCGATGCGGGCCTGTTTTTCGGGGCGCATCACGCCGAGGGTGCGCATGTTGTGGAGCCGGTCGGCGAGTTTGATGGACATGACGCGGACGTCGTTGCCGGTGGCGACGAGCATCTTGCGGAAGGTCTCGGGCTCGGCGGCCGCCCCGTAGTCGATCTTCTCGACCTTGGTGACGCCGTCGACGATGAAGCAGACCTCGTCCCCGAACTCGGCGCGGACCTGATCGAGGGTCACGTCGGTGTCCTCGACGGTGTCGTGGAGGAGGGAGGCCGTCAACGTGGTGGTCTCGGCCCCGAGTTCGGCGAGGATCAGGGTGACGGCGAGCGGGTGTGTGATGTACGGCTCACCGCTCTTGCGCATCTGGCCGCGGTGCGAGGACTCCGCGAGCACGTACGCGCGGCGCAGGATGGACAGGTCCGCGTCGGGATGGTGGGCGCGGTGCGCCTCGGCCACATGGCCGATGGCATCGGGCAGCCGGTCCCGGGGCGTGGGCCCGAGGAGGGCCGCGCGCCCGAGTCGGCGCAGGTCAATGCGGGTCCGGCCCCGTCTGCGGAGCTCGGGGCGCACTTCGGGTCGTGCTTCGGGGTTCGTGGCCTCTGCACTCATGGGCACCTCCGGCGGCTTCGACCGGCTGCGGCGGGCATGGGGTGAGCCCTCAGGGCCGGTGTCTGATGCTACCGGCCCCACCACGTGGCGCAGTCCGCCTCTCGCTGAGCGTGAAACGGATCACCCAGGAGAGGGAATCTTCAGGCGAAGACCGTTTCGGTCAGCCAGGAGGGGTCGAGCTCCCCCGCTGCCACGATCACGGCAGGTCCGGTCATGTCGATCCGGCCGTCGGGGTGTTCGGTGATGAGCAGGGTGCCGCCGAGGAGGTCGACCGTGTACGTGACGGGCTGCCCGGTGACGGCGGGGTCGGCGCCGTCGCGGCGGATGGCGGCCACGGCGACGGCGCAGGCGCCGGTGCCGCAGGAGCGGGTCTCGCCGGAGCCGCGCTCGTGGACGCGCATGGCGACGTGCCGGGGGCCGCGGTCGATGACGAACTCCACGTTGACGCCGGCCGGGTAGACCTCGGCGGGGCTGTACTGGGGCGCGTCGAGCAGCTTTCCGGCGTGGTCGAGGCTGTCGACGAAGGCGACGGCGTGCGGGTTGCCCATGTTCACGTTGCGTGCGGGCCAGGCGCGGTCGCCGACGACGACGGTGACCTGCTCCTCCGGGAGGGCTGCGCGGCCCATGGAGACCGTGACGTCGCCGGTCTTGTCGAGGTGCACCTGCTTGACGCCGCCGCGGGTGGCGACGGCGAGGTCCCCGGCCTCGACGTGTCCGGCGTACTGGAGGTAGCGGGCGAAGACGCGGAGGCCGTTGCCGCACATCTCGGCGACGGAGCCGTCGCTGTTGCGGTAGTCCATGAACCACTCGGCCTCGTCGGCCATGTGCGCGGCCTCGGGGTGGGCGGCGGACCGGACGACGTGCAGCACTCCGTCCGCGCCGATGCCGGCGCGCCGGTCGCACAACCGGACGACGGCGTGGGCGGGCAGGTCGACGGCGTTGTCCGGGTCCGGGACGATCACGAAGTCGTTCTCGGTGCCGTGGCCCTTGAGGAAGGAGAGGCTGGTCTGCGTCACGGGCCCATCGTACCGAGAGGCGGTTCCGCCAGGTCGGCGGGCACGGCCGCCGAAGCGGGCACGGCGGGGCCGGGTGCTACCGGAGGCGGGCCACCCGGTAGACCGCGAGGCCTACGACGGCCAGCACGACCAGGGCGTACAGCGCGGCCATGCGCCAGTCGGGGCGGCGGCCGCTGCCCCGGGGCGGGAGCCCGGGCCAGGTGTAGCCGACGCGGCGCGCGGCCATCATGCCCCAGCCCCCCGCGCAGCAGCTGATCAGGAAGCCGAGCATGGCGACCACGGCTCCGCCGTCGCCGAACTCGAAGGCCAGGGGGAAGGCGAACATCAAGGAGCCGGCAGCGGCCAGCATCACGATGGGAGCGATCTGCCAGATGCGCAACCGGCGCTGCGGGCGCAGCTCGACCTCGAACTCGGGGCCTCCCGCGTCCTCGCCCTCGCCGGAGCCTGCGGCGTCCGGGCCGTCGGAGGTCAGCCGGGCAGGGTCAGCGGGCAGCCCGAGCTCTTCGGGGACGGCGGGATCGCCGAGGACCGCCGGGTCCGTCGTTCCCCGCGTCCCGTCCCGCCCGGTGTCACGAGGGCCGGCCTCCATCGCCACGCGCCCTCCCCACTCGGACTTCGCATGCTGCCGTTCACCGCCGGTGACCACACCCGCGGAATTTGATGATGGCACGGTCCGGGGCCCCGAACGCGCGCGCGGGGCGTCCCGATGCCATCACGTGATCAGGCTGTAACCGCTCGTTCGACCAACGACTGCGCGAGTCCGGGGAGTTCCCGGCGGTCCGCGGCGGCTCCGCTGAGCCAGTGCACGCGGGGGTCGCGGCGGAACCAGGAGTCCTGGCGGCGGGCGAACCGCTTGGTGGCCCGGACCGTCTCGGCCCTGGCCTCGTCCTCGGTGCACTCGCCGGCCAGGGCGGCCAGCACCTGCTGGTAGCCGAGCGCCCTGGAGGCGGTGATTCCGTCGCGCAGGCCGCGGGACTCCAGGGCCCGGACCTCGTCGACGAGCCCGTCCTCCCACATCCGGTCCACGCGCCGCGCGATCCGCTCGTCGAGCTCAGGGCGGTCCACGTCGACGCCGATCTGGACGGTGTCGTAGACGGACTCGTGGCCGGGCAGGTTGGCGGTGAACGGCTTCCCGGTGATCTCGATGACCTCGAGGGCGCGGACGATGCGGCGGCCGTTGCTGGGCAGGATCGCCTGCGCCGCGGCCGGGTCGGCCGCGGCGAGCCGGGCATGCAGGACGCCGGAGCCGCGCTCGGCGAGCTCCTCCTCCAGCCGGGCGCGGACGTCGGGGTCGGTGCCGGGGAACTCCATGGCGTCGAGGGCGCCGCGGACGTACAGCCCGGATCCGCCGACGAGGACGGGCGTACGGCCCTGGTCGAGCAGCCTGTCGATCTCGGCGCGGGCCAGGCGCTGGTACTCGGCGACGCTGGCCGTCTCGGTCACGTCCCAGATATCGAGGAGGTGGTGCGGGACCCCGCCGCGCTCTTCTTCCGTCAGTTTGGCGGTGCCGATGTCCATCCCGCGGTAGAGCTGCATGGAGTCGGCGTTGACCACCTCGCCGTCGAAATGGCGGGCCAGGGCCACGCCCAGGTCGGACTTTCCGGCTGCGGTGGGGCCGACGACGGCGATGACCCGCGGGGCGGGGGCTGCTTTGCTCACCGCCCCAGTCTCGCAAACCATCCGGCATGCACCCGATCGAGTTACGTGACGGTGCGAGGGCGCGATCGTTCCACTGACGTGGTTCCGCCGGGCGCACGCCCGGCGCCGGCGCGGTCGGGCCGGGCGGAACTTCACCCGCACGAGTAACGTGAGGGGCAGTAGGGATGGGCGTTTTTGATCGGTTTTTCGTCGCAAGGGCGACGTGGCGGCCGATGACGTCGCGATGGAGGACGTGACGACGGAGTCCGCGCGGATTCCAGCAGCAGTCGGCGCAGGCCGCGGCGGACAGCGAAGCCGGCGAGGGCGCCCGCACGTAGCCATCGGCACGGGAAGGTGACCCATGGGCCTGCTGGACACACTGAAGGCCAAGCTCGCTCCGGCGAAGGAGAAGGTCGGCGACCTCGCGCACAGGAACGAGGGCAGAATCGGCGAGGGTCTGGACAAGGTCGCGAAGGCCGTTGACTCCAAGACGCACGGCAAGTACCGCGGCAAGATCACGTCCGGCACGGGCAAGGCGAAGGAAGCCCTGGGCAAGATCGCGCACAAGGACGCACCCGACGGGCCGACGCCGCCGGCCGCCTCCTGACCCGCGGTCCGGGAGGGACGCGGGGCCGACGGGCTCCACGTCCCTCCCCCGTTTCCGTTCCCGGGGCAGGGGCCTCGGCCGGTCAGGCGTCAGGCCGGTCAGGTCGGTCGGGTCGGTCAGGACGATCAGGACGGTCAGGACCAGGCGGGCCAGTCAGGCCGTTCGGAACGGTCAGGACCAGGCGGCGACGAAGTAGCCGACGCCGTAGGGGGCGTCCTCGTAGAGCAGCCGTCCGCCCAGGCCGGCGCCCTCGGCGGCGCCGGCCAGCACCTGCCAGGGGGCCCGGCCGGCGGCGAGGAGCTCGCGGGCGAGGCCTGCGTCGAGGGCGGCGAGCGCGGCGGTGTCGGCGTCGGCGAGGGCGCGGGCGGCGGCGGCGTCGAAGGGGGCGGCGCGCTCGTCCAGGTAGCCGGGCGCCTTCACGGTCCGGCAGGCACTGCCGTCGCCCATGACCAGGAGGGCGACGCGTCCGGCGCGCGCGGCGAGTTCACGGCCCGCCGCGAGGCAGCGGTCGGTGCCGAGCGCCTCGGGTACCGCGAGCGCCTCCAGGGGTGCGGCGCCCCAGCGGGCGTGGTCGAGGAGCCAGGCCCCGACGGCCAGCGACGCGGGCAGCGGGCGCGCGCCCGTACCTCCGTCCCCGTCCCCGGCGCTGTCACCGTCTCCGAGGCGTACGTCGACCGCGACGCCGAAGCGGCGGAAGCTGCCGCCGGCGCCCTGCGGGTAGGGCCCGGATTCGCCCTCCTCGGCGGCGCCCACCACGACGAGCAGGTCGGGGCGGGAGGCGGCGAGCACCGCGAGGGCGTCGGAGCAGGCGGTACGGGCGTCGCCCAGTTCGGTGGCGGCCCCCGCGGCCACTTCGGGCACGAGGAGCGGCGGGGCGGGGCAGACGGCGGCGGCTACGAGCATGATCCGCAGCCTAGCCGCCGGTACCGCCCCCGGGGGGCCGCGGGCGCGGGCTCATGGGCGGGTCGGTTCCGCCGGCGCCGGGCCGGCCCGGGCCCCCGGCGCGCCCGCCCCCCCCCCCCCCC
>NZ_JBHXTC010000004.1:0-6021 GCF_042677605.1 Streptomyces sp. NPDC127106
CCCCCCCCCCGCCCCGCCCCGCCCCGGCCCGTCCGCCCCGGGCCCACCAGCCGCCGGCCGCCGGCCACCGGCCGCCGAGCGCCGGCCGCCCCTGTTCCACGGTTTCCACTGGAGAGCCATGTCCCACAGTCCTCACGCACCTGCCGCCTTCGAACGGGGACCGGTGCGCCCCTATCCGCGCGGTCTCACCCTGCCCCGGATCGTCGCCGACCGGGCCGCCCGCACGCCCGGCGCCACGGCACTGCGCTGGGGCACGACGGAGGTCACCTACCGGGAACTGGTCGTCCGCGCCCGGCGCCTGGGCGACCTGCTGCGCGACGTCCACCGGGTGGAGCGCGGAGCGGTCGTCGCGGTCCTCGACGCCCCGAGCGCCCGGGCCGTGACCCTCTTCCTCGGCATCCTGTACGCCGGGGCGGCCTATCTGCCGCTCGACGAGGCGAACCCGGTCGAGCGCAACCGGCTGATGACCGCCGACGCGGGAGCCTGCGTCGTGGTCGCCGCCGACCGGCACCGGGCCGAATGGCCCGGGGCGCTGTCGATGGAGGAGCTCATGGACCGGGTGTCCGGGCCGGTCCACCCCGACGATCCGGCAGGACCCGACCCGGACACCGGGCCGCTGGATGCCGCGTACGTGATGTACACCTCCGGTTCCACCGGGCGGCCGAAGGGCATCGCCGTGCCCCACAGGGCCGTCTCCCGGCTGGTGGTCAACACCGACTACGTGCGTCTGGCGCCCGGGGACACGGTGGCGCACGCCTCCAACACTTCCTTCGACGCCTCCACGTTCGAGATCTGGGGTGCCCTGCTCAACGGCGCGACGGCCGCCGGCCTGGACAAGGAGCTGCTGCTCCTGCCCGACGAGCTGCCGGACGCGCTGGCCGCGGCCGGGATCACCACGCTGTTCCTGACACCGGCCCTGTTCCACCTGCACGCCGCGCACGCCCCGGCCGCCTACCGGGGGCTGCGGGCCCTCCTGCTGGGCGGTGACGCGCCCGACCCGGCGGCGGCCCGGGAGGTGCTCGCCGCGGGGGCGCCCGGGCGGCTGCTGAACATGTACGGGCCGACCGAGGCCACGACGTTCAGTACGGGGCTCCTCGTCACCCCGCGGGCCGCGGCCGGGGGTGCGCTGACGATCGGACGCCCGATCGCGAACACCACGGTCCGCGTCCTCGCCGAGGGCCGGCGGGTGCCCGTGGGCGAGCAGGGGGAGCTCCACATCGGGGGTGACGGACTCGCCCTGGGCTACCCGGGCCGCCCGGAGCTCACCGCGGAACGCTTCCTCCCCGATGCCTTCCGGCCAGATGAGCGGCTCTACCGCAGCGGCGACCTGGTGTCCTGGAACCCGGACGGCACGCTCCGGTTCCACGGCCGGGCCGACCACCAGGTGAAGGTGCGCGGCTTCCGCATCGAACTGGGCGAGATCGAGACGGCGCTGCGTGCCCATCCGGACGTCACGGAAGCCGCCGTGATCAGCGAGGGCGAGGGAATGTCACGCAAGCTGATCGGCTTCATCGCGAAACGCAGCGGCGCACCCGAAAGCGACCTGGCGGCCGAGGTGGCCGAAAACATCTCCGCCCACCTCCCGTCCTATATGCTGCCGAGTGAGATCGTTTCCCTGCCGGCCCTGCCGATGAATGCGAACGGCAAAGTGGACCGAAGGCAATTGCCGAACCTGCGGAAGGTCCCGGGCCTTTTGCACTCCCTAGCGCGAGGAGCCGCCCTGTGATCGTCTGGCTGAACGGCCCCTTCGGCGGGGGCAAGACCTCACTCGCCCGGGAGATCGTCGCAACCCGTCCCGGCCACCGGCTCTACGATCCGGAGCTCGTCGGCTACCTGGTCCGCGACATGGTAGGCGAGCCGCCGAGCGGCGACTTCCAGGACGCTCCCATCTGGCGTTCCCTCGTGGTGCGTACGGCACTTGAGCTGCTGCACCACTACGGCGAACTGCTGGTCGTGCCCATGTCCGTGCTGCGCCCCGACTACCTGGCGGAGATCCACGGCGGACTGCGGGACCACGGGGTGGAGCTGCACCACTTCTTCCTGGAGGTCGACGCACCGGAGCTGCGCCGGCGGATCGAGGCCCAGGTCATCCACGAGGACGACCCCGTGCGCGACGCGGACGTGCGGAAATGGCGGCTGGACCAGGTGGAGCGCTGCCTGGCGGCCCGCCGGCTCATGCCGCGGGACACCGTATTCATCGATTCCCAGGGGAACACTCCAGAAGGAAACGCGGGAACGGTGATGGACATCGTGGCCCGGAATTCCCGCACGCCGCGCGACCTTTTTCCCCGTCCCACCGAAACAGAGAGTCCGGAAGCCACATTATGAGCAATCTGCCGGGGCACACGCCCGCTTCCGCCCTGCACCCCTCGGCCGAGGCCGTCGTGCGCACCTTTCTCGACACCGTCGACAGGCTGCGCCCGGATCTCGTCCAGGGCCTCTATCTGACGGGGTCCGTCGCACTCGGCGACTTCCGGCCGGGGCGCAGCGACGTCGACTTCGTCGCCGTCTGCGCCCGGCGTCCCGCACCGGACGACGTAACCGCCCTGGAGCAGGCGCACCGGGAGACCCGCGAGCGGCACGACCGGCCGTACTTCGACGGCATCCACGTCACCTGGGACGACCTGGCCGGGTCGCCGGCCGCCTGCCCGCCGGTGCCCTACGCCCAGGAGGGCTCCTTCCACGCCGCCGGCGACTTCGAGGTCAATCCGGTGACCTGGGCCGTGCTGGCCCGCAACGCCGTGGCCGTGCGCGGCCCCGCCGCGGGCACCTTCCCCGTGGGTGTCGACCGCACGACCCTGACCGGCTGGGCGCGGGCCAACCTCGACGACTACTGGCGCCGCTGGCACGCCGCGCACGGCAAGACGTTCTCCCTCATGGGCGTCGCGGCGCTGGGCGGCTGGGCTCCCGCCTGGGGCGTGCTGGGCGTGAGCCGCCTGCATTACACGGTGACCACCGGCGAGATCACCTCGAAGGCGGGCGCCGGCTCGTACGCCCTGCAGACGTTCGGCACGGCCTGGGAGCCCATCGTCTCCGAGGCCCTGCGGGTCCACAACGGCGACCCCGGCCCCGCCCGGATCCGGTCTCCGTTCCAACGGCGCGCCGACACCCTGGAGTTCGTGTCCATGGTGATCGAGGACGTCACGCGCTGAGCACCCGACGGGCCACCGCCCGCCCCCGTACGGAAAGGAATCGCATGACGGTCACAGGGATACCGGCTGCCGCACAGCCCGGGCCGTCCTCCGGAACACCGTTCACCGACGACCGGCTGCGCACGCTGCTGGCCGGGTCCGCACCCGGCCACGACGTCCCGGGCGCGGCGATCGCCGTGTCGTTCGACGGCGTCCTGCGCTCCGCCGCCCTGGGCACCGCCAATGCCCGCGTGGGCCTGGAGATGACCGCGGACACCCTGTTCCCGGTGGGTTCGTTCGGGAAGGTCTGGACGGCGACCCTGGTGATGCAGCTGGTCGACGAGGGCCTGATCGGCCTGGACGACCCGGTCCGCCAGCACCTGCCGGACTTCGCGGTCGCGGACGAGGAGGCCGCGCGGACGGTCACGGTCCGCCAGCTGCTCACGCACACCGCCGGGTTCTACGGCGACAGCTTCCAGGACTTCGGCCCCGGCCACGACGCCCCGGCGCGCTACGTCGCCTCCCTGGCGGGCGCCGCCCAGCTGCACCCGCCCGGCGCCCTGTTCTCCTACTCGAACTCGGGCTACGTCGTCCTCGGCCACCTCGTCACCACCGTGCGCGGAGGTACCTGGGACGACCAGGTGCGGGCCCGGATCGTACGCCCCCTGGGCCTGCGCGACGTGGCGCTCGACGGCGACGACGTCCTGCTCCACCGCAACAGCGTCGGGCACGTGGTCGGCGGGAACGGCAAGCCCCGGATCATCCCGCGCTCGGAGCGCATCCGGGCGGGGGTCGCCGCCGGCTCCATGCTGAGGCTGTCGGTGGAGAGCGCCGTGGCCTTCTGCGAGGCCCAGCGCAGCGGCGGACGCACCCCGGGCGGCAAGGAGCTCCTGGGCGCCGAGTCGGCAGCGCTGATGGTGCGGCCCTGGGCGGAGGTCCCCGGGGCCATCCTCGCCGACCGGTGGGGCATCGGCTGGGCGCTGTGGGACTGGAACGGCACCGGGGTGTTCGGCCACGACGGCGAGTACCGGGGCCAGGCCATCCTCATCCGCTGCGTCCCCGAGCACGGGCTCACCCTGGCCCTCGCCGTGAACGGCGGCCGGGCCCGCGACATGTACGACGACGTGGTACCCGCCCTGGTGGAGGAGCTCACCGGGGTACGGGCGCCGCGCACCGCCTGGGAGCCGGAGGGACCGGCCGCGGTCGACCCGGCCCGGTACACGGGGACGTTCAGCGGGCCGGACGCGCGCTTCACGGTCGTCCCGGCCCCCGACGGCGAAGCGCTGCTGATCACGACCGAGCAGCCGGACAGGGGGCCCGGGCAGGAGGGAGCCGTGCCGGACCGCTATGTCCGGTTGTCCGGGGACACGTTCCTGCGGGACCCGTCGAAGCGGGGGTCGTACCGTACGGTCTGCTTCGTCGGCGAGCCCGGCGCCCCGGCCGCGTACCTCCACAACAGCCGCGCCTATGCCCGGTCCTGAGCACACGGCGGACTCGCCGGGGGAGACGGCGGCACAAGCGGCACCGGCGGCACCGGCGGCAGCAGGGCCCGTCGTGCCGCTGACGCAGAACCGGGAATTCCGGATCATCTGGTTCGGTGGCCTCCTGGCCAGTCTGGGGGCGCAGCTCACGATCCTGGGCACGCCGCTGCTGGTGCTCTCGGAGACCGACTCCCCGGCCACCGCCGGTCTGATCGTCGCCGTCTTCGACGTGGTGCTGGTGCTCTCGCTGATCCCGTCCGGCGCGATCGTCGACGCGGTGGAGCGGCGCCGCCTCCTGCTGTGGTGCCGGTTCGGGGTCGGGTGCGGCGCGGGCACGGTGGCGGCCGGGGTGCTGCTGGGGTGGAGCGTGCTGCCCCTGGTCCTGGCGGTGGCGATCGCCGGTGCGATGCTCAGCAGCCTGTCGACGCCGGCGGCCAACGCCCTGATGCGCGCGGTCGTCCCGGCGGAGCAGCTGGGCCAGGCGACGGCGCGCCTCCAGGCGCGGTCCGCGATCGCGCAGTTGGGCGGACCGGCGCTGGGCGGGGTCCTGTTCAGTGTGGACCGGGCGCTGCCGTTCGTCGTCGAATCGGTGTGCCTGCTGTCGTCCTGCATCATCATGCTGCGGCTGCGGACCCGGTCCCGGCCGGACAAGCCGGAACGGCCGATGTCCCTGCGCCACCTGGGCGGCGGCCTGCGGTACATCTGGCAGCAGCCGTACCTGCGTGCGGTCGTCGCACTGCTCTCGGGCGTCAACCTGGCGTACAGCGGGCTGCTGCTGGTCGTGGTCACCGCCACCGAGCGGCTGGACCCGTCCGGGCGCTCCACCGGTCTGATCACGTCGGTGAGCGGGGCCGGCGCGCTGGTCGGCATCCTGCTGGCCGCCCGGCTGCGCGCCGAGCTGCGTCCCCGCGCGACGCTCGTCCTGAGCAGCTGGGCATGTGCGGGCGCGGTGCTGCTGGCGGGTTTCGCACCGGACCTGGTGCTGTTCGGTACGGCCATGGCACTGGGCTTCGTCGCGGCGGGGGCCATGAACGTGGTCCTGGGCAGCACCGGGCTGCTGGCCACACCGCACCATCTGCTGGGGCGGGTCCAGGGATCGGCGAACTTCCTGTCCATGAGCGCCCAGCCGGTGGGGCCGCTGCTCGCGGGTCTGCTCCTGGGCCACGCCGACGGCACGGCGGCGTTCCTGGCCTTCGCCGCCCTGTTCGTGGTGTCCGCCCTGATCGCTACGTGCACCGGCGGTCTGCGGCACGCGCCGACGGCTCCGGCTGCCCCGCAGGGGCCGTGAAGGCGCCCGGCGCAGGGACTGCACGGGGGGGGGGGTGGCGGGGGGGTTGGGGGGTTGTGGGGGTGGGGGGGGGCCCGGGCGGGGGGGGGGGACCGGCATGAGCGCGCGGGGGGGCCGCGCC
>NZ_JBHXTC010000004.1:6031-21634 GCF_042677605.1 Streptomyces sp. NPDC127106
CCCGGCGCCCCCGGGGGGGGCGGACCGGGCCCGCGGGCGGGCCGGCCCCGGTCAACCCCCCGGGGGGGGCCGGGCGCGGGCCCTTTCCCCCCGCGCGTCCGGGGGCGGCGGGCCCGCTCACCTCACCGGAGGGGGGACGCCGCCTCGACGCGGCTCGCGCCCCGTGCGACGCGGTAGGCGGCGCGCCAGGAGCTGGGGGACGCAGGGGTCATCCGGTCGGTGACGGCGTGGTAGTCCATCTGCACGGCGTCGCGGGTGACGTCGAGGACCGAGTATCCGTGGGAGGCGAGGTCCACCCACCGCACGTGCGGGTTGGCCGCGCGCACGGCGGCCTCCACGGCGGGCAGTTGGGCGGGGGCCGAGGAGCCGAGCTGGTCGCCGTAGTTGTCGGAGGTCACCGAGGTGACGACGAACTCGGCGGCGAGCGGCCGGCCGTCGTGGCCGGGGCCGGCCGCGGCCGCCGGCACCTCGGCGGCCCAGGCGCAGTGGACGTCGCCGGTCAGGAAGACCGTGTCGGCCACGCCCGCCCGGGCGAGGTGGGAGAGGAGTTCGCGGCGGTCCCCCGCGTAGCCGTCCCACGCTTCGGGGTTGAGCGGCCGGTGTGCGGGCGCGGCGTGGGGCAGGGCCTCCCGCAGGCCCGGCGCGGGAAGGTCCGGCAGGACGACGGGGGCCATCATGACGGGGTTGCCGACCAGCCGCCAGACGGCCCGGTCGGCCGCCAGCCCGGTCTTGAGCCAGTCCATCTGGGCCCGCCCGGTGATGGTGGGGCCGGGGGCCTGCCCTCCGGCGGGGTCGCCCGTGCCGCTGCGGAACGACCGCAGGTCCAGCAGGAACAGGGTCGCCAGGTCACCGAAGGCGAGCGTGCGGTAGGTGGTGCCCCCGGTGGCGGTGCGCACCGGCATCCATTCGAAGTAGGCGCGTTTGGCCGCGGCGACCCGGTCCTCCCAACGGCCCTCCGTGCGCGGGTCGTGGTTCGCCGCGCCGCCGGCCCAGGCGTCGTCAGCGAATTCGTGGTCGTCCCAGATCGCGATGAAGGGACGGGCGGCGTGCAGGGCCCGCAGATCGGGATCGGTCTTGTAACTGCCGTGTCGTGCACGGTAGTCGGCGAGGGTCAGGCATTCGTGCGGGGGGTGGTTCGGGCGGGCCACGGTGCCCCGGCCCGCGTACGTGGCGTATTCGTAGAGGTAGTCGCCGAGGTGCAGGACGGCGTCGATGTCGCGCCGCCGGGCCAGGTGGCGGTAGGCCGAGAACCAGCCGCTCTCCCAGTTGGCACAGGAGACCACGCCGAAGCGGATGCCGGGCACGGCGGCGCCCGGGCGGGGCGCCGTGCGGGTGCGGCCGGGCTCGGAGCGTACGCCACCGCAGGAGAAGCGGTACCAGTAGTCGGTGGCGGGGTGCAGGCCGCGGACGTCCGCCTTGACCGTGTGGTCGGACCGGGCCGTGGCCACGGCCCGGCCGGTGGCGACGACGCGCCGGAAGTGCGGGTCCCGGGAGACCTGCCAGTCGACGGCGACCGGCTCTCCGAGGCCGGCTCCGGGCACGGCGCCGGGTTCGGGGGTGATCCGGGTCCACAGCAGGACACCGTCGGGCAGGGGGTCGCCGGAGGCGACGCCGTGGTGGAAGGCCGCACGGGGCGGCCGGTCGCCGGCGGCTCGTGCGGTGGCGGGGCGGCCGGTGAGGAGGGCGGCGCCGGCGAGGCCGGCGGCGGCCGCGCGGACCACGGTTCTGCGGCGGGGTGGGAGGGAGGTGGCGGGGATGTCGGTCACGAGGTCTTCGCCTTGTCGAGGGGGTCGTCCGGGCGGACGGAACGGGTCGGGGCGGCCGTCGGCAGGCGGCCGTCAGCAGGCGGGCGCCAGCCGCGGCCCGCGCAGCGGGGCCGCGGACGGGGCCGGGGCGGGGGCTGAGGTCGGGGCGGGGGCCGGGGCCGGCAGGGTGCGGGGCGGCGGCAGCAGGTCGAGGTGGTGTTCCTGCACCAGGTCGTGGCGCAGGGCGATGGAGACCAGGGCCTCGCGCTTCCAGCGCATCCGGTCGTCGCCGGGGTGGTCGCCCCATTCCTGGAGCGGGAGCTTGGCGGAGGCCAGGTAGTCCAGGTGGTAGTTGACCGCCGCCCGGCTGAGGTTGCGACAGCCGGGCAGGGTCCGGAGGCGTTCGACGATCTCGTTGTCCGTCGGGACGCCGTAGGAGGAACTCGCGTTGAGCCGCGGTTCGCACAGGGCGACCAGGACGAGGAAGTACTTCGTGTCCTCGGCGAGGCTGAAGGCACGGGAGGCCAGGGTGTACCGGACCTCGGAGTGGGGCACGCGCCGCGGTGCGGGCGCCAGCACGCTGAAGCGGGTCAGGCGGGGTTGGTCGGGCAGGACGACACGGGACAGTTCGAAGGGGATGGGAGCCGCCTCGCGGCCCGGCAGCACCTTCACGAACTCGCCGCTGCCCTCGATGTTCTCGACGATGTAGCTGGCCGTGGGGCTGAAGTTGGAGAGCGTCCAGTAGCCGTGGTGCGCGGTGATGCGCCCGACGGGTTCGGCGACGCTCCTCTCGTCCACGTCCAGCCTCGTGTCCGAGGCGCTCCGGTAGCCGAAGAGGACGCTGTCCCCGGTGAACAGCTCGGTCGTGGGGCGTTTGCTGCGCCCGGTGTTGCGCCCCAGGTGAATGATGATGGCACTCGACGAATCCACGGTGGTCCCCGTTCCCCCAGTTGTGAGTGGACGTGAGGCTGGCCGTACCGCCCACCCGTCGCTCGTGGCATGTGCGGCATGTGCGACGTACGCGACATGCAGCCGTTTAGTTGAGCGGACAGCGATGTCGGGAGTCTAGGCATGCAGCAAGTTGCAGTGTCAACGCGATAAGAAGCGGGCCAAGTTGGTCGCAGCCCTGGCCAAATCCAACCCGTAGCCGCTTGTTGACGGAACATTACATCCTGGGAACTGTGATCCGCGTAACAGCCACTCACGGAGGGGTGGGCTTACGTTGAGCCTCACATCCCACGCCTTGCGTCCGCTTCAGCGGACGGCATGTCCGGTGGGCCGGCGCGCTCGGGACCCCGACCCGGGCGGCACGAACCGAACGACAGCGGAGGATCCGTGGCATTACCCCCTCACACCCCGCCGGTGGGCTGGCGCGACGGCGCCGTCGAGCTGATCGACCAGCGCGGCCTGCCGCACGAGCAACGCCTGATGAGGATCGAGCAGGTGGACGAACTCGTGGGCGCCATAAGGGACCTGGCGGTCCGGGGCGCGCCCGCCATCGGTCACGCCGGCGCGTTCGGCGTCGCGCTCTCCGCCCGCCTGAACCGGCGCCCCGACGGCCGGCCGGACCGCGCCGCCGTACGGGCCGACGCCGAACGGCTCATGGCCGCCCGCCCCACCGCCGTCAATCTCCCCTGGGCGGTGGGGCGGGCCCTGGACGCCCTGGCCGACGGCACCGAAGCCGTCTTGGCCGAGGCGCACGCCATGGTCGCCGCCGATGCGCAGACCAACGGCGTCGCGGCCGCGCGCGCCGCGGATCTCGTGCAGCAGCTCGCGCCCGACCGTCCGCTGCGGCTGCTCACCCACTGCAACACCGGCCGGCTGGCCACCGCCGCAGTCGGAACGGCACTCGGCACCGTCCTCGAACTGGCCCGGCGCGGCCTCGTCGAGGAGGTGCTGGTCGGCGAGACGCGGCCCCTGCTCCAGGGCGCACGGCTGACCGCCTGGGAGCTCGGCGAGGCCGGCGTCCCGTACCGCATCGTGGTGGACTCCGCCGCCGCGGCCGCGATGTCCCGGGGCATGGTGGACTGCGTCCTGGTGGGCGCCGACCGCATCGCCGCCAACGGCGACACCGCCAACAAGATCGGCACCTACGGCCTTGCCGTCGCCGCCCGCCACCACGGCATCCCCTTCGTCGTGGTGGCCCCCGAGTCGACCTGGGACCGCGAGCTCGCCGACGGCGGCGCCATCGTCGTCGAGGAGCGGGCGGCCGAGGAGGTCACCGCCTACGGGGGCGTCCCCGTCGCGCCCGGCGGTGCCCGGGCGTTCAACCCGGCCTTCGACGTCACCCCGGCGGGCCTGATCACCGCGCTGGTCTCGGCCGAGGGCGTGGTCCGCCCGGCCACCGCCGGCCTGGCCCGCCCGGCCGCCGCACAGGCGGCCGCCCCGGCCCCGGCCCCGGCCGGTGCCGGACCGGGCGGTGACGCGACCGCGACCACGACCGCGCAGGGCGCACCGGGCGCGCAGGGGCGGTCCCTCGCCGACTCCGTCGCCGCGCTCTCCCGGGTGCTCCACCAGCGGGGCTGGATGCCCGGCACCTCGGGCAACATATCGGCGCGTACCGCCCCCGGCGCCGCGACCGCCCTGATCACGGCCAGTGGCGGGGACAAGGGCGAGGTGACCGCCGACGACCTGGTGACGGTGCGCGTCGCGGACGCGGCACCCTTCTCCCCCGGCGGGCCGCGCCCCTCGGCCGAGACCTCCGTCCACATGGCCGTCTACCGGGCCACCGGCGCGGATGCCGTCCTCCACGTCCACTCCCCGTACGCCACGGCCGTCGCGAGCCGGGCCGCCGCCGGCCCCACCCCGGTCGGCGTCCCCCTCCTGGGGTTCGAGCTGTTGAAGGGACTGGGACTCGCCGACCCGGCCCGCACCGACCTGCCGGTGTTCCCCAACTGGCCCGACGTGTCCCGCATCGCCGACGACGTCGAGCAGTACCTCCGGCGGACTCCCGACGCCCCGCCGGGCCTGCTCATCGCCGACCACGGCATCACGGCCTGGGGCCGCGACCTGGGGCAGGCCCGCAACCGTCTGGAGTGCCTGGAGGCCATCTGCCGGCTGCTCGTCCTCGGCGCCCGCTCGGACCGCGCCCCGCGCACCGTCCCGCTCTCCCCCGTACTCGATCCGGAAGGCCCGCGCCGATGACCCTGCTGCAGATCATGCCGGACACCGCGCCCGGCACCGTGCTGCTGCGCACCCGGGACCGCGCCGGGATCGCCGCACGCCTGCGCGGCTGCGGCGTCGGTTTCACCCGGTGGCCCCTGCGCGGGACCGTCACCGCGGACACCGGCTCCGCGGAGGTCCTCGCCCGGTACCGCGCCGAGATCGACGCACTGTGCCGGAAGGAGGGGCTCAACGTCGTCGACGCCGTCCAGCTGCTGCCCACCGGCTCCCCCGACTGGGCCGAGAAGGCCGCCGCCGCACGGAAGGCCTTCCTGGAGGAGCACCGGCACGCCGAGGACGAGGTGCGCTTCTTCACCCACGGCCGCGGCTGCTTCTACCTCCACGTGGAGCAGCACGTGTACGCCGTGGTCTGCGAGGCCGGCGACCTGCTGTCCGTGCCGGCCGGGACCCTGCACTGGTTCGACATGGGACCGCGGCCCGACTTCGCGGCCATCCGCTTCTTCCGGGAGGAGGAGGGCTGGGTCGGCGACTTCAGCGGATCCCCCATCGCGCAGCGTTTCCCCCGGCTGGACGCCCTGCTCGGGGAGGCCGCGTGAACCGGGCCGGCCCGCCGGTCCTCGCCCTCGTCCTCGACATCGAGGGCACCACCGGCCCCCTCTCCCACGTGGCCGACGTCCTGTACCCGTACGCCCGGCAGCGCTACGCCCGGTGGGCCGCCGCCCACCGGGACGAACCGGTCCACCGCGAGGTCCTCGGCGCGATCGCCGGGCTGACCGGCGAGGAGGCCGTCGACGAGGCCCGCGCCGTCGCCGTCCTGGAGGAGTGGACGGACCACGACGTGAAGACGGCGCCGCTCAAGCGCGTGCAGGCCATGATCTGGGCCCGGGGGTACGCCGCCGGGGAGCTGGCGGGAGTGGTCTATCCGGACGTCGTCGGTGTGCTGCGGCGGTGCCGGGCGGGCGGGGTGCCGGTGCACATCTACTCCTCGGGGGCGGTGTCCGCACAGCGCGACTGGTTCGCCCACAGCGACCGGGGCGACCTGACCGGTCTGATCGCCGGCTACTTCGACCTGGACTCCGCAGGCCCCAAGCGGGACCCGGCGTCGTACCGCGCCATCACCGGGGCGTTGCGCGTGCCCGCGGGCACCGTCCTCTTCGCCAGCGACGTGGCGCAGGAGCTCGACGCGGCGGCGGAGGCCGGCTGGCAGACCCTCGGGGTCCGCCGCCCGGGCGACATCCGGGGGCCCGGGGTTCCCGGTCACTCCACCGTCTCCGCACTTGACCGCCTCCTGCCGGACCTCGGCAGCACGGCGGCCGCCCCCGCACCCGATCCGCACGAGTGAGGCGATAGCCACGTGACCAGCACCCACCGCACCCACCGCACCGCCGCCACCGCCGCCACCGCCGCCACCGACGCCGCCGACGCCGCCGCGGCCGCCGCGGCCGCCGCGGCCGCCGCCCCGGGCCGTACGCCGACGGCCGAGATCGGCGTCATCGGCGGCAGCGGCTTCTACCGCCTGCTGTCCGACGCCGAGGACGTCCGGATATCGACCCCGTACGGCGCTCCCTCGGACAGCATCGCGGTCGGCACCGTCGCCGGACGGCGGGTGGCCTTCCTGCCGCGGCACGGCCGGGAGCACGGCGTACCGGCGCACCGCATCAACTACCGGGCCAACCTCTGGGCGCTGCACTCCCTGGGGGTACGCCGTGTCCTGGCGCCCTGCGCCGTGGGATCCCTGCGCCGCGAGCTGGGACCGGGCTCGCTGGTCGTCCCCGACCAGCTGGTCGACAGGACGGGCGGACGGCGGCCGCAGACCTTCTACGACGAGGGCGCCGTCCACGTCTCCTTCGCCGACCCCTACTGCCCGGAGGGCAGGCGGTCCGTCCTGCGGTCGGCCGCCGGCGCGGGGCTCGACATCACCGACGGCGGCACGATGGTCGTGGTCGACGGGCCGCGCTTCTCCACCCGGGCGGAATCCCGGTGGTTCGCCGCCGAGGGCTGGTCCCTGGTGAACATGACGGGGCACCCGGAGGCGGTACTCGCCCGCGAACTGGCGGTCTGCTACACCTCCATCGCCCTGGTGACGGACTTGGACGCCGGAATCGACGCCGCCGAGAGCGTCACGCAGCGGGACGTCCTCTCCGTGTTCGGCGAGAACGTCGAGCGGCTGCGCGAGCTGGTCCTCAGGACGGTCGAGGAACTGCCCGGCCAGCCCGCCTGCGACTGCGGCCGGGCCCTGGACGGGCTCGCGGCCGCGGAGCCGGCCCGACCGCGGTCCGCGGAGCAGGCCCGACCGCGGTCCGCGCAGCCCGAAGGGCGGCCGGACGCGGAGCCCGACAGGCGGCCGGAGCCCGCCGTCCGCACCCCCTGAACGGCGTTCACCGGCAGCCGTCGGCCGCCCTGCCGCGGGCGAAGTCGGCGGCCATCGCCGAGCCGTAGAACCCGGCCAGCTGGAGCAGGAACCGCTCGTCGCTCCACTGCTCGCCGCCCACCACGGTGTACGGGTCCGCGGGGAGCCCCGGTCGTGCCGACGCCCGCGGGCCGGGGGTCGGGACGGCCTTCAGCCAGCACGCCGTGATCGCCGCCGCGGACTCGGCGGGGGGCACGCGCCGCTCGTCGACGTGCCGGCGCGCCTCGTCGAGCAAGGTGGGGGGCGCCGAGCCGCCGAGGGTGAGCAGCGCGTCCTGGATCTCGATGGTGCGCCGGTACAGGTGCAGCTGGGGGTGGCGGACGGACGCGAGGAGGTCTCCCGCCCGGCCCCGGACGGGGGCGAGCATGACCTGCGGGACCCGGTGCGTCAGGTCGTGCCACAGGCGGTACAGCCGGTGCAGCGTCCGCAGGTCCCGCGCCCTCCTGCGGGCGTTCAGGACGAGGGGTACGCCCGTCCCGCCCGCCATCAGGAGCGCCTCGGCCCCGGAGACCCAGGGGAAGAGCCCGGCCGCCCAGCTCCACCGGGTGAGGATGTGGAGCAGCGAGAGCACGGCCAGGAGCGCGGCCAGCAGCACCCCCGTGCCGAACGTCAGCAGACCGAACCGGAGCGGCAGGTTCGGCGTACGGGTGACATGGATCCAGCACAGGACGCCGCAGGAGAGGCTGGCTGTGACGTGGTACCCGAGCAGGAGGATCCAGTACGCGCGCCCGGGGGTGACGCCCTGGCCCGGGTCGTCCGGAACGCCGTGCTCGGTGTGGGCGGCGGCCGCGGCGTCGAGTCCGAGCAGCAGCAGGGCGAGGCAGACGGCCGCGGCGTAGGAGGCGACCGCCAGGCGGGCGCGCCCGGCCAGCCTCAGCACGAAGCCGGAAACGGCGGTCGCCGCGAACATGCCGATGAGCTCGGTCAGCAGCAGCACCCCGTGCGGACCCGCCGGCAGCCGCTCCCCGACGGACCGGGTCTGCGCGATCTGCAGGCTCATCGCCACGCTCGCCAGTGCCACGGCCAGCCACAGTGCCCGCTGCTCGGACGAGCGCAGCGCGGCCGGGGCCCGCAGCAGGGTCACCAGCACCATGGCGCCCACACCGAAGACCTCGAAGGCGACGATGGCCCCTTCATGACGGTCAGTCATCCAGACCGAGGGCCTTACCCGCCCGTCCGGGCCGCGGCGAAGGCCGGCGTGCCTCGAAGGGGTGGTCGATGCGGATCCGGATCAGGCTGGCCAGCATCTCGGCCTCCTGCTCCTGCGGGGTGCCGTAGCAGGTCCGGCCCAGCAGGCGGGACACCAGACGGGGGTTGAGGTCGGGCAGCAGAGCGGCGGGGGCCGCGCCCTCGCCGCCCTGGTGGTCGAGGAGCATGTGGCCGATCTCGTGGAGCACGATGTGCTCCTGGTGCATCCGGCTCGTCCGCTGTTCGAAGAAGATGTGGTCGTCCTCGTCCGTCGCGAGCCAAATCCCGCACGCTCCGGCCTCGGCGGTGCTCCGCGGCAGCGGATGCAGATGGAGCGGACGATTCCGCTGGCGTGCGAGTGCGGCGCACAGGGCCTCCACCGAGAAGGGTCTCGGCACCTCGATGTCACGCAGCAGGGCCTGGCAGCGGCGGCGTAATGCGGCGTACCGGTACAGCATGGAATTCCCCCGGTCTCGTTGGTTCTGAGAAGGGTCGCGATCCAGGACACGCGGTCGGCGGCCTGTGCGGCGGAGGCGGCTGTGGTGGAGGGCGTGCGAGTCACCGCACGGCCGGGTGCGCCGGCGCCCGCGACCAGTGGTGCGCGTCAGGCGGGCCGGACCTCCTCGCCCGTCGCCGGGGACGGCCGCTCTTCCGGCGGCTGCCCGTCCTGCAGGTTCTGGAGCTTGCGCGCCTCGGTCACCATGGTGAGCAGGGCGTCCAGGCTCGCGGCGGGAAGGCCGTTGGCGCGCAGCGCAATGCTGCGGATCTTGGCGTTGCGCAGGGCGACGGCCAGCTCCATCTGGGAGTTGACCCGTTCGTACACCTCGTCGTTGAGGAAGTACTCGAGCGGGACGCCGAAGAACTCGGCGAGGACGTCGAGCTGGGCGAGGGTGATGTTGCGCTTCTTGCCGGTCGCCAGCTCCCACAGGTAGGTGCCGGAGATGGTGCCGCCCGTCGCGTCGCGGATCTCCTTGGCGAGGCGGGTGTACCCGGGACGTGTCCGCTCGTCGGGATAGAGCACGGCGATGAGCTCGTTGATCCGCCGGTCGAGCCCCTGCAGAACCGGTCTGCCGTCATCGCGCTGTGCTGCACCGTTGCCCATGTGGCGGCCTCATTCGATGGCCGGGGGACGAGCCCGCTGCCCTGTCCGCTGATGGGAACGGAGTGTAACCCGCCGGGTTCACGCCGGTGTCTGTCATGTGGTTCCTTCCACGGGTGCGGTGCTGACTACGTGACGGAAGCGGATCTCCCTCCACTATCCATGCCCCCGCGGTCGAACACCGGTTTCCCGCCATGCCTTCCCCGTTGCTCCTCGCCGGTGTCAGGGGTCGGGTTCTCGCCGGCCGGGTAGCTTTGCCAGCGGTCCCGGCCGCGGCCGTAGGGAGGCGGTTCGAAGGACGGCGCACCCGCCGCGGCGGACGTACCTAGCACTGGGGGAACAGCGTGCAGTCACAGCTCACCTACGACGCTCTGGCCGATGTGTACGACCTCATGTATCCGCCACGGTCGCCGGACATCGACGCCGCCGTGGACTTCCTCGCCGCGCTGGCCCCCGCCACCGGTCGGGTGCTGGAACTCGGCGTCGGCAACGGCCGTATCGCGCTCCCGCTGTCCCGCCGCGGCCTCACAGTGCACGGCATCGACGGATCGGCGCACATGCTGGCCCGGCTCCGGGAGCGGGACCCCGGCGGATCGGTGGTGGTGCACGAGGGCGACTTCACCGCCACGACGACGGGCGAGCGGTACGACGTCGTCCTCATCGCCCTCAACACCTTCTTCGCACCCACGTCGTCCGACGCGCAGGTGGAGTGCATGCGGCGGATGCGGGAGCAACTCGCGCCCGGTGGACGGGTGGTGGTCGAAGCCTTCGATCCGCTGCCCTTCCACCGGCAGGAGGGCGAGAGGACCAGCACGCGCTACCTCTCCCCGCAGTCGGTCATGGTCGACAGCACCCATGTGATGCGGGACCGTCAGCTGCTGCTCGTGATCCACACCGTGGTCGACGGGAGCACGCCCCGCCCGACCCAGGAGGTCATCCGGTACGCCTGGCCCTCCGAGATCGACCTGATGGCACGCCTGGCGGGCCTGCGCCTGGTGGACCGGTTCGCCGGCTGGCGCCGCGAGCCGTACGGTCCGGAGAGCCAGCGGCACGTCTCGGTGTACGAGGCAGTCGAGGGCGCGTGAACACCGGTGACGGCGGACGCGGCGCCCCGACCGCGCCGGTCCTGCTGCAGCTGTCCGGCGTCAGCCGGGTCTACGGCGACCACCCCGTGGTCCGGTCGGCGGACCTGGACGTGCGGCGCGGCGAGTTCGTGGTCGTCACGGGGGACAACGGATCGGGCAAATCGACCCTGCTCCGGATCGCCTGCGGCCGGGAACGGCCGACGGCGGGTGGGGTCCTGCTCGACGGGCGCCCGATCGACGAGGACGCGCCCGAGGTGCGGTCCCGGGTGGCCACCGTGATGGACGCGGGCGCCTGCTATCCGGATCTGACCGTTCGGGAGCACGTGATGCTGGTGGCCCTGGCGCACGGCCGCGGCGACGCGTCCGGTGACGCCGTGCGGGAGGTGCTGCGCGACCACCGGCTGGACGACCGTGCGGACGCCCTGCCCTCGGCCCTGTCCTCCGGGCAGGTCCAGGCGATGCTGCTGGCCTCGGCGTTCGTGCGCCCGCACGAGCTGCTCGTGCTGGACGAACCCGAGCAGCGGCTCGACACCGGCGCGCGGCACGACCTCGCGCGGCGGCTGGCGCGGCACCGCGACCGCGGCGCGGCCGTGCTCGCGGCGACCCACGACGAGGCCCTGGCCGCGGTCGCGGACACCGTGGTCCGGTTGGAGGGCGGCATGCTGGTCGGCGGAACCGCGCGGGACGGGGGCTGAGATGGGCCTCCTCCGCACGGTGTTGCGGACCGGCGCCCCCGGGGCCGGGGCGTCGGCGCCCGACGACCGGACGGCACGGGTCCTGGCCCATCTGCACGCCGCCCGCCGCGCCGCCCGGGAGGAGAAGCGCCGGAGTGCGGCCCTGACGCTGTACGGCATCGCGCTCGTGGGCGCGTTCTGGGGTGCCCCCGCGCTGCTGGCCGCCGCCGGGGCCGGCCGGAGCGGGGCGCAGGCCCCGGTCGTGGTGTCGCACCTCGTGGCCGGGCTTCCCGTCCTCCTGCCCTCCGTACTGCTGTCGGTCGTGCTCCTCATGGCCCGCGCGGCCGTCTGGCGCGGGCCCGTGCTGGTCGACCGGCCCAGTGCCGCGTGGCTGCTGCCCACGCCGGCCCTGCGCGGGCCGGTGCTGCTGCCGCGGCTCGCGGCCTCCGCCGGATCCGCCGCGGCCGTGGCGCTGGTGCTGGGCGGTGCGGGCGGGTTCCTGCTGTACGGACCCGGTACGCGGGCCTGGCCGGCGGTGGCGGCCGCCGGGGCGTGGGCCGGTGTCGCCGCCGCAGTGCTGGGCACGGCGGCAGGGGTGTGGATCGAGCGGCACGACCGGTTCGTGCGGCGTGCGGGGACGGTGCTGTTCCGCATGGTCTGGATGCTGGTGGCCGCCGTGGCGGCAGCCGCCGGCGCGGCGGCGGCACACGGCGGCGCCCCGGCCTGGGCGGGGCCGCTGTTCCTGTGGTCGGGTCCCTGGGGCTGGGCGGCGCAGCCCCTGGTCGCGGCGACCGGCGGGGCCGCGCCCTGGTGGGGCCTGGGCCTGACGCTGTCCGCGGTGTCCGCGGCCGGGGCCGCGTGGGCGGCCGTGCGGCAGGCGCCGGACATTCCGATCGGGGCCCTGCGGCGCCGGGCGACCGTCGCCTCGGCCGTCGCAACCTCGTTGGTCATGCTGGACCTGCGGCAGGCCAGGGCGGAGCTCCCGCCGCTCAAGGAGGCGCGGTCCCGACCGGCCGTGCGGCTGCCCGTGCCGCGGCACCGGTTCCTCCTGATGCCGTGGCGCGACGCGACGGCGCTGCTGCGCGCCCCGGGCAGGCTCGGCTGGGCGGCGGTGTGGGCCGCCACGGCGGTGGCCTGTGCGGTGGCCGCGCCCCGGACGGGCGAGGACGGCCAGGAGTTGCTGTCGTTCGCCGCGCTGGCGGCGGAGTACCTGGCGGCGGCCCAGCTGACCGAGCCTGCGCGGCTGGAGAGCGACGACGTACGCCGTTCGGCCGGTCTGCCGTGGTCGGCCCGCGGCCTGGCGCTCTGGCACGCCGTCGTGCCCGGCCTCCTGCTCGCCGTGGCGGTGGCGGCCGGCGCGGGGGTGTGCGCCGTGGCCGGCGCGGCCTCCCCGGGCCTGGCGGTGTTGTCGGCCGCGGTCCCGTCGTTCGTGGCGGCCGCGCTCGTCAGTTCGTACCGGGGGGTGGTGCCGCCGCACGTCCTGGCCGGCACGCAGACGCCGATGGGCAGCACCGCCCCCGTTCAGACCTTGGTGTGGTACCTGCGCGGCCCGCTGGCCGCGCTGATCGTCACGACCCCCGTGCTGGTGGCCGTGACCCGCGGCGCGCCCTACGCGCCGTCGCACGCCCTCGTGCAGGTGGCGGCCGGCGCCGCCGGCCTGTGGTGGGCGGGGCGGACGGGTCAGCGGCTGCGCACGGGATGACCCCCGTAGCTCCGGAGGGCCGGCGGCCGGCGTCCGCCGCACCGGTCCTCCCCCGACCCGTGGACAACGGCGTGAACATGACAGCAGAGATACCGCTCCTGTCGGAGCTCGGACTGGGCGTTCTGCCCGCCGACGGGAGCGCGGCCCCCAAGGGCCGCAACGACAACCGGGCCGGGGTGACCGACAACGGCCGTCCCGTGTTCGTGAAACGGCTCGACCCGGCACAGCGTGACGCACGTGCCCGCTTCCGGCGCCTCCTCCGCTTCGAGGCGGTGGCGGGCACGGGCGGCGGGGCCGGTTCCGCCCTGCGCACACCGGACTGCCTCGGCTGGGACGAGGACCGGCTGACCATCGCCCACCGGTGGCTGCCCGGCGCCCGGTCGGGCGCCGAACTCGCCGAGGAGGACGCGTTCACGGACGCCCTCGCCCATTGGGCGGGCCGCGCAGTGGGCGCGCTGCACGCCCTCACGGTGCCCGGCACCGCCGGGGGTCCCGCGGACGAGCCGCCCGCCCTGCCCCCGCTGTCGTTCTTCGAGGCCCTTCCCCTGCCGTACTGGGCGCAGGCCAGCGGTGCGTCCCTGGAGGCGTGGCGGCTGCTCCAGAGCGACGACGAACTGATCGGCGCCGTACGGCAGCTGCGCAGGCGTGAGGCGGCCGCCCCGTGGACGGCCGCCCACTGCGACCTGCGGCTGGACCAGTTCCTGTGGGACGGCGACACCCTGTGGTTGTGCGACTGGGAGGAGTTCCGCCGTGCCGACCCGGCGCGCGACGTGGGCGGCTTCGTCGGCGAATGGCTGTACCGCTCCGTACTCGACCTGCCGTCACGGGAGCTCGACCTCTCCGGTACGCAGGAGGAGGCCGGGCACCGTGCGGTGGTGGAGCGGGGCGTGCGCGAACTGGAGCGGCTGCGCGGCCGGAACGTCGCCTTCTGGGCCGGGTACCGGGAGGAGGCCGGCGAACCGGATCCGGGTCTCGCGGAGCGGGCCACGGCGTTCGCGGGCTGGCACCTGCTGGACCGGATGCTCGCGGCCGCCGAGCGCAGGCCCCGGCTGAGCGCCCTGGACCGGGCCGCCGCCGGCATCGGCCGGTCCGCGCTGCGGCACCCGGACCGGTTCACCGCCACGCTGGGACTGGGGGACTGACATGACGGCACCTGTCACCGCTGCGGGAGGTCCCGCCTGCGCGGAACGCGACGAGCGGCTCGATCCCCGGCTGGGTCCGGTCCTCGCGCAGGTCCGGGTGGAGCCCGGGGGCCTCCGGGCGACCGTGGCCGGGCGCACGCTCTCCGCGGACACCGCTCGCGCCCTGCGCCGGGAGCTCGTCGGAGCCCTGTACGAGGAGTTCCACGCGGGTCACGCCTTCGAGGAGGACATCGGCGGGCGCTCACTGCGCGAACCCCGGTTCGAGCAGCGGCTGGCCGCGTGCGTACCGCACACCACGACACCTGTCAGGGCGCAGCAGCCGACCGCAGGCGGCGGGCAGGGCGCCGGCGTGGCCGTCGTCGACGGGCTCCGGGTCCGACTGCCCGGAAAGGACGGGGGACCGGGACCGGACCGGGAACGGGAGCCCGGTGTGGTGCGGGAGCCCGGTGTGGTGCGGATGCCGGCCTCCCGGCCGGGGCTGTCGCCCGGGTTCTTCCTCGTGGACGGGTCCCGTGGCAGGCCGTCCGGCGGGCCGCTGCTGCGGCTCTACGTGCACCTCGACGACGCCGACGAGGCCGTGGCGGCATGGGGGCGGACCCTGCGGACGCTGGAGGCGGCCGGCGTGCGGTACCGGGCGAAGGTGAGTTCCGCCGAGCGGCTGCTGCCCCGCCGGGACGGGCTCGTGGTCTACCTCGGCGAGGACGCCTGGCACGTGGTGCCGTCGCTGGCCGAGCGGGTCCCGTCGGCCGCCAAGGCGGGGCGTACGGGACTGTCCCCGGCCTTTGCGCGGGTGCTCACGGCGGGCGTCTGCCTGGCCTGGGAGCCCGAGGACGGGCGGCCGGGACGGCGCCACCTGAGCTTCGGCCAGCACCGGGCCGCTGCCGTCGCCGACGCCCTGCTGGAGCATGCGACCGCCGGACCGGCGCCCGCCGCGGCGCCGCTCGGGGACCTTCTGGTCCGCCGGCTGCGGGAGTCGGGAATCGAGCCGGCCGCCCTCCACCGGAATCTGAATTCCCCGGAGGTGCCGGAAATCGGAGAGCGTGTTCCAGCTCACACCCGAATTTCGGGCAAATCATTTGCCCGAACCCCGGAAGAATGATTTCCTGACAACGCCGATGAATTTCCCGGGAAACGCATCAGCGGGGAATTCCGAATTGTTCCCGAAGAGAGGATTTCGACATGGATTCCATTGAGCTCATCGAGGGCTACGCCACCTACACCACGGCGGAGGAGCTGACCGCCTCCGACGCCGCCGACGCCCCGGCGATCACCACCACGGTGACCTCCTCGGAGATCTGCATCACCATCACCGCCGGCATCACCTGCTGAGTGCCGACGGGGCCACCCGGCCCGGCACTGCGCAGTGACGGCCGCCCCCCCCCGCCCCGCCCCCCCCCCGGGGGGGGGGGCGGGCCCCCCCCCCCCCCCAACCCGC
>NZ_JBHXTC010000004.1:21644-43843 GCF_042677605.1 Streptomyces sp. NPDC127106
TGTTTTTGTTTTAGAGAGGGGGGGCGCCCGGGCCCCCCCCGCCCGCCCGCGGGCGGGCCCCCCCCCCCCCTCCGGACCGGTCCCGACCGGTCCGGAGGGGCGCGGCCCCGAGCACCCCATAGGCGGAACCAATGATTGCAGAATCACACTCCCCCCTTTCCCAACTGGAACTGCATAACGGTCTCAAGGTCGTCCTGAGCCCGCACCAGAATTCACCGCTCGTGGCGGTGGCCGTACATTACGGGGTGGGGTTCCGGTCGGAGCCGGAAGGCCGCAGTGGATTTGCCCACCTGTTCGAGCACCTCATGTTCCAGGGAAGTACCGCCATCGCGCCCGGCGAGCATTTCCGCATCGTCCAGGCCGTCGGCGGACAGGCGGGCGGTTCCACCCGGCAGGACTACACCGAGTACCACCAGATCGCGCCCGCCGCCGCACTGGAGCGGTTGCTGTTCCTCGAAGCCGACCGGATGCGGGCGCCGCGCCTGGGCGAGGCCACGCTGGCCGCGCAGCTCGACGTGGTGAAGAACGAGATCCGACTGCGGGTACGGGACCGCGCCTACGGCGGCTTCCCGTGGACCACCCTGCCCGCCGCGCTGTACCGCGGCTTCGCCAACGCCCATGACGGCTACGGCAACTTCACCGATCTCGAACGCGCCACCGTGGACGACTGCGCCGCCTTCTTCGACCGCCACTACACACCCGGCAACGCGGTGCTCACCGTCGCCGGCCACATCGATCCCGACCGGACGGCCGTGCTGGTCGAACGCCACTTCGGCGACATCCCCGCCCGGCCGGCCGCTCCCGCGCCGTTCCTGGCCGAGCCGGCCCCCACCGCTCCGGTGCGCCGGACGCACCACGATGCGCACGCTCCCCTCCCGGCCACCGCCCTCGGCCTGCGCCTGCCCGATCCGGCCCCCGCCGCGGACGACCGGGCGCGCTACCCGGCGTCCCTCATCGTGGCACGGCTGCTGGCCGGCGACGGCCCTGCCGGTCTGCGCGCCCTCGCGCACCGCCGGGGACTCGACCTGGCCACCGCCACGGCGCAGTGCGGCTTCTTCGGCCCGTACGACGCCCGCGACCCGGACACGTTCGTCGTCACGGCCCGCCACCCCCGGCCGGTGCACGAGCAGTTCGCGGACCTCGTCGTCGACGCCCTGACGGACCTCGCCGACGGCGCCGTGCCGCCCGACGAGGCGGAGCACGCCGCGACGGCGCTCGCCGCCCGGTGGAGCCGCGACCACGACCATCTGCTGGCGCGGGCGCGCACCCTGGGGAGGTTCCGACTGCTGCACCGGGCCCCCGAGCGGGTCGCGGCACTCCCGGGCCTGCTCCGGAGGCTGGACCCGGCCGTGGTCCGGGAGGCAGCGGGAGAGCTGAGCCGGGCCGTCCCGGGCCTGCTGACCGTACGACCGGCCGAGGAGGCCCCGCTGCGATGACCGGACGCCCGCCCGTGGCCCAGGCCTCGACGCCGCTCCCGCCGCTCCCGCCGCTGGGGGCCGACGCCCCGTTCACCCTGCCCCGGGCCACGACCCGGCAGCTCGGTCCGGGCCTGCGCCTGATCGCCGTACCCCGCGCCGACACCTCCACCGTCGACGTGCGCGTGCAGATCCCGTACGTCGCCCGGGACGCGCGCGACACCGCCTTGGCCGAACTGCTCACCGCCGTCCTGTTCAGCGGCACGGCTCGGCTCGGCACCCACACGGTGCGCTGGGACACGGCCCTGCGGACGGGACGGCTCCAGGCCCGCCGGACCACCGAGTGGCTGGTCATCGCCGGGCACTGCCGGTCCGACGAGCTCCCGCACCTGCTCGCTCTCCTCGGGGAGCGGCTGGCGTGCCCGGACCACGACGAGGACCTGGTCCGCGCGCAGGCCGAGCGGATCGCCCGCGCTGCGGAGGTCCTGCGCACCGACCCCCGCCGCACCGCGCTGCGCACCCTGCGCCGCCTGCGCCACGGGGACCTGGGCTGCTTCGAGGACCTGCCGGCCGGCGGCGCGGCGGATCCGCCGACGGCACGCGAGGTGGCCGCCGCCCACGTGCGCCTGCTGACGCGCCCGCCCGCGGAGGTCCTCCTCGTCGGCGGTGTGAACGCGCAGACCGCCGCCGAGCCGGTGCGGCGCGCCTTCGCCCACCGCCAGGGCTGCCCGCTGCCTGACCCGGCGCTACCGGCGCCCCTCCCCGCGGCCCGGCCGGCCGCCGGCGCCGGGCCCCGGCGCGTCGTGGTCCACCGGCCGGCCTCCGCCCAGTCCACCCTCGCGCTGGCGTGGGACTGCCTCCCGTTCGAGGACTCCCGCCACACGGCGCAGGCGGTGGCGAACGCCGTGTTCTCCGGGTACTTCTCCTCCCGGCTGGTGGCGCGCCTGCGGGAACGCGAGGGCCTGACCTACCAGGCCACGTCACGGTTCGACCGGGTCCTCGGGACGATGTCGGTCGTCCTGGAGGCCTCCTGCGCCCCCGCCGAAACGGAGCGGACGGTGCGAGCGGTGCTCGACGAGGCACGGCGCATGGTGACCGACCCGCCCACCCCGGCGGAGACCGCACACGCCCGGCGCTTCCTGGCCGGGTCGCTGCTCATGGCCACGGCCTCGCCGACGGACCTGGCGAACCTCGTCTCGTCACTGAGCTGCTGGGGCGTCGGCGTCGGCTGGACCGAGGAGTACCCCCGGCGGCTGGCGCTGACCTCGGACGGGGAGGTCGCCCGCGCCGCGGCCCGCGTCTTCGGCAGGCCGCCGACGGCCGTGGCCGTCGGGGACCCGGCCGCGCTCACCGAGCCCCTGGGGCGCCTCGGGTTCGTCCCGCACGGCGCCCCGCCCTCCCCCGCACCCACGAAGACAGGAACGACATGACGTCCGGCTCACCCCGCGATGTCCCCGTGGCCGCGCCGCCCTTTCCCGTGCAGCGGCTCCTGCTGGTCGGCACCGGAGCCGTCCAGGTCGCCCTGCTGCCCACCTGGCTGGCATGGCTCCGGGGCGCGTACCCGGCGCTGGAGGTGCGGACCGTGGTGACCCGCAGCGCCGAGCGGTTCGTCTCCCGCGCCGCGCTGCACGCCATCGGCGGCGGCGAGGTGCTGGCCGACGCCTGGCCCGAGGACCCTTCCGGGGGCGCCCTGCACGTGGAGCTGGCCGAGTGGGCGCAGGCCGTGGCGGTATACCCGGCCACCGTGCACTTCGTCAGCCGCTTCGCGCTCGGCCTCGCCGACACCCCGGCGCTGCTCGCCCTGCAGTGCACGGCCGCCCCGGTGGCGGTGTGCCCGGCGCTTCCGCCGGGCGGGCAGCGCAGTCCCGTTCTCGAAGGGCATCTGCGGTCCCTCGCCGCCCGGGCCGGCGTGACCGTCGTCCCCTCCGTGCCCGGACGCTCCGTCAGCACGGGGCGCCCCGGCGGGGCCGCACCTCCGCCGCTGCCCGTCGTGCTGGAACACCTGGCCCGTATGACGACCGCCGCGGGCCGGGACGCGGTGGCATGAGCGGGGCGGTACGGGAGGCGGGCGCGCGCGAGTTCGGCACCCGCCAGATGCGCACGCGGATCGAGCCCGCCTCGCCGGGATGGTTCCGCTGGACGAGGACCAGGCTGGCGGGCCGGCTGGGCCCGCCGGTCCCGGGCGGATTCCCCGCGCCCGGCGCGGCGGCCCACGTACTGGTCGGCACCCGCTCCGGGCAGACCACGAGCTACCTGTGCCGAGGGGACCTCTCCCTGGCGCACCTGGTGTGGCCGCCCGGCCGGTCCGCCGTACCGCCGCAGGCGGCGGCGGCCGCCCTGCGCGCGGTCGGGCACGCCCTGGCCGGAATCGCGCACCACGCCCCGCTGCGGGAGGACGGGCCGACGGGGCCGCCGTCGGCACTGCTCCGACTGAACTCGTGGCTGGCCACGGGTGACGGCGCGGGCGAGGCCGTACGGCTGTACGACCTGTGCCGGTCACTGCTCGGCCGGCGCCGCCTGCACGACCTGCGGCAGTGGACCGACGAACTCACCGGCCCGGCAGCCGGATCCGTCCTCCTGCACGGGGAGCCCTCCCTGGGCCTGGTGGTCCTGCCGCGGGAGGGTGCCGCGGCGCCCGTCCTGCTCACCGGAGAGAGCCTCGCCCGTGGGCCCGCCGAGTTCGACCCGGGCTGGATCCTCGGCGAGCTGGCCGAGATGGCGGACATCGCCCGGCGCCACGACGCCGCCGGCGGGACGGTGGAGCTCTTCGGCGCCATGGCGGCGGCCCTGCTCGCGGCGCGGGGTCCGCTCGACACCGCCCGCCTCGGCCGGGTCGCGACGCTCCGCCGTCTCGCCCACCTCGTCGACTTCGCCTCGTACGTGAGGTGGACCCCGGGCATGGAGCCCTCCCTGGAGCAACTGGTGCACCTGGTCGACGAGGCGGGCAACCCGGCCCTGGACTTCGCACCCCCGGCATCGGCCCCGCTGCCGCACCGCGGCTAGGGCCTGCGTGATGTCGTGATCAGTTGCTGCCCGCCGGCCGTCCCCGGACCTGGCCCGGGGCAGTCGCCGCGGACAAGGCCTACTCGTCTCGCGGCAACCGCTCCTACCTGCGCAAACGCGTACGGTCCGCCCGGCCGCGGCTGCGCGGGCGGGCCGTGCCCGTACCTGTACCCGCCAGCGCCCGGGAGTTCAGTCGCACAGGTCCCGGGCCTGGCGGGCGACGCGGCGCAGGGACCAGGCCAGTACGGCGGCGGAGCGGGCGGCCAGCCACAGGGTGTCCTCGTCCGGGCCGGTGGACGGGGTGTACGCCACATGCCACAGGTACGGTGCCGCCACGAAGCCCGCGGCCAGGGCGGGAGCCAGCCGCCACAGGACGAACGGGACCGCCGCGTACCAGTCGAGGGACAGGGCCAGCAGGTCGTAGCGCGGGGCGCCCCGGTACGCGCCCACCAGGGCGGTGCCGACCAGCGCGGGTCCGGCGAGCAGCAGCGCCGTGGCGTACGCGGGGAGGGGGCCGGTGGCCGCTCCGGTCAGGGCGGCGAACGCCCACGCCGCGGCGCCGGCGGTCCACAGCAGCGCGCTCGGGACCGCCGCGTGGGAGACGGCCTGCGCACCGGGCGGCAGGGGCAGCAGCAGGGCACGACGCGGTCGGTCGGTGTCCTGGTGGGCCGGTTCGACCAGGGCGACCGTCGCGAGGTACGGCGGTACGACGAGCAGCAGACCCAGGGCCGCCGCCTTGAGGGGACCGGCCCCGGCGTGCGCCGGCTCCGCCAACCGGTCGGCCACCACCTGGAGCTGGGCGAACCCGGCCGCCAGCGCGGCTCCGGCCAGCACGAGCCGCCACGGATGGCGCAGCAGGACGACGGCGTCCCGCCACAGCGGTACGGCCCACGGGGGGCGCGGCATCGGGAGGCGGGCCCTGCGCCGGTGCCGCCCGCCGGTCGACTGCAGGACGAGGGTGAGCGCGCGCAGGTCCAGCAGCGTCGCGCCCTGGGTGACCGCTCGGCCGGTGCGGGCGCGGGCGAGGAGCGCGTCCGTCGGGATGGCCGCGAGGGACCGGACCCCGGCCCGCAGGGCCACCGTCGCGCAGACGGCGAGGCAGGCGGACGCCGCTGCCCAGGCCGTGGGCGAACCGTGCCGGGCCGCCGCAGCCGTGGCCGCGCCCGCCCAGCCCCAGGGGCCGGACCAGGCCGCGACCTCGGTCAGGGCGGGCACCGAAGCCCCGCCGGCGAGGACGGCCGCCCCGGCCACGGCGAGGCAACCGCCGAGCAGCCGGACGCGGTCGGCCACGGCCGGCCGGGCTTCGGCCACGGTGCCCAGACCGACGGCGAGGCAGGCCAGCGCCACGTGCGCCGAGAGGGCCACCGGGATGACCTCGGACCGCCACGCGCCCTGCACGGCCAGGGCGAACGCGGCTTCCAGGGCGCCGATGACCAGCGCGGCCCCGCACGCCACGGCCACGGCCCGCACCAGGCGTGGACGCAGCAACCGGCCCCGGTCCCCGGGCAGCGGCAGCAGCCAGGTGATCTCGGCGGGGCTGAGCAGCACCGGTCCGAGGCGTACGCACAGGGCGAGTTCGCCGGCGAACAGCAGCAGCGTGCTCCCGACCACCGCGGCGCGGGCCGCCGTGCCGCCGGACCAGCCGAGCCCCTGGCCGATGCCCGGCGCCGCCTGGACCAGGCCCGCGAGCACCACCAGCGCCGAGACGGCGGCGCACGCCCAAGTCCACACGTCGTCGAACCGGGCCCGGCCGGCACCGCGCCCGCGCCGGATCCGCGCCGCGGTGGCCAGCGCCGTGGCCGTGGCGTCCCGGCCGTCGACGGCCCGTTCGGTGGTCACCGCCACGGCGACACCTCCGCCACTGCGGTCACCTCGGCCGGAGTGCCCAGGGCGGCCACCCGCCCCCGGTCCAGGAGCAGCACCTGGTCGGCGACCTCCTCGACCGTGGCGCGGTCGTGCGAGGCCAGCAGCACCGCCGTACCGGCGGCCTTGGCCGTCCGCAGCGCGGCGGCCAGCCGCCGCCGGGCCGCGGTGTCGAGCCGCTGCTCGGGCTCGTCGACGACGATCAGGCGGGCCGGACGTACCAGCACCGAGGCGAGCAGCAGCATCTGGCGCTGTCCCGCCGACAGGGCGTCGGGGAAGGCACCGCTCCGGTGTTCCAGGCCGAGCCCGCCCAGTACCCGCTCGGCGGCGGCAGCAGCCCCGGAACCCAGGCCGTGCGCGGTGGCGACCATCCGGATGTGCTCCCCGACGGTGAGGTCCGGGAAGCACTCGGCGCCGTCGAGGAGCAGCCCGACGGCACGCCGGAAGGCGGCGTTCGCCTCACGCGGGGCGGCCCCGGCGAAGGAGACCTCGCCCCGGTCGGGCTGCTGCCGGCCCAGGCACACGCGCAACAGCGTGGACTTGCCCGACCCGTTGGCCCCGGCGAGTGCCAGACAGGATCCGGGTTCCAGGGCCAGGCCCACGTCGTCCAGGACGACCTCGTCGGCGTACGCGACGTGGATGTCCTGCGCGTGCAGCAACGCCGCCGCGGTCGGGGAGCCGTCCCCCGTGGTGTCGGTCACGCCCCTGCCCCTTCGGTGCCGCCACCGGCCATGGCAGGGAGCCGGGCAGCGACTTCCGCCAATATGCATTCATCATGCACGAATATACCCATGCGGTTGAGGGTCTTATGGGTGTGGGAGATCAGCAACCCGGACCGGGTCGCGGCCTTGAGCAGCACCTCGATCCCGAGCAGCCGGGTCCGCAGCTCGTCCAGCCCGGATCCGGCAGCGCGCAGGGCCAGTTCGCTGGAGAGCATGAACACCCTCCTCGCTCGCCGCCAGCGCGTCCCCGGTGCCGAAGCCGTCGGTCTCCGGTGCGTAGCGGGCCGCGTGGACCCCGGGCGGCAGCACCGTCGCGGCCGTCCGCCGGTCCACCGTCGGATCGGAGGCGGTGGACGCCGCCGCCAACCGGTGGGACTCGCAGGCCAGTTGGTGGACCAGCACCCGGTCGGGTCAGCCAGGTCCAGCGCCGCGGCCGCGCCCTCGGCGTCGTAGCTGCGCAGCGGCCGTGCGAACAGTCCGTGGGCGGCCATCGCGTACGAGAGCCGCCCCCGTGGGGCGGGGGGCGGTGGGGCGCGGCCTGCGCCGCTCGCGGTCGTCGTCCGCGACGGTTCGCGCGGCCAGGACCTCCGCCGGGAGGCACCCGCGCGGAACGGCTTCAGCCCCGGCGCCTGGCTGCGGCCAGGGCGTCCTTGACCTCCTGCGTCACGCGGGCCGCGTCCTCGGGGTCGTTCACCACGTCCGTGTGGTTCATGTCGATGATGAGGACGTCGCTGGCCGAGTAGTGCTCGTGCACCCAGTCGTCGTAGCCGGACCACAGCGTCCGGTAGTACTCCACGAGGCTCTCGTCCTGCTCGAAGTCGCGGCCCCGCAGCCCGATGCGGTGCAGCACCGTCTCGAAGTCCGCCTTGAGGTAGACCATGAGATCGGGTGCCTTGCGGTACGGCAGGCCGTCGATCTCGCGCATCATCTCGTCGAGCAGTCCCTCGTACACCCGCATCTCGAGGGAGCTGATCCGGCCCAGATCATGATTGACCTTGGCGAAGTACCAGTCCTCGTATATCGAACGATCGAGCACGTTGTCGCCCTGCTTGTACGCCTCCTTGATCGAGGCGAACCGCGTCTGCAGGAAGTAGAGCTGGAGCAGGAAGGGGTAGCGCTTGGCCTGGATCTCCTCGGGGCTCGCCGTGTAGAAGAGCGGAAGGATCGGATTGTCTTCCACGCTCTCGTAGAAGACTTCGCTGCCCAGCTCCTTGGCGAGCAGTTCGGCCACGCTCGTCTTGCCGAGTCCGATCATGCCTCCGACGCAGATCACCGGCATACCTCACTTCTCCCTGGGGGTCTTCTGTTCGCGGGAGGGCTGTGCACCCCTTCTCCCTGAGACGCACAGGTGGACACCCGATACCCCCAGGACCCTCGTGATCAGCTCTGGGGCCCGGGTCCGGACCAGGGATCCGGCGCAGGCCTCCCGCTCGACCGGCAGGGGTGACCGTTGCGCGGTAGCCGCATGCAGCGGGCCACCGCTCCGCGTTCGGCTTGAAGCTTAAATGACGATTCGCCCCGCGCCGGCCAGAGCGCCGGAGCGCCGGAGCCTGCGGGCGACGTTCTGGTGCGAGTCGCCCGGTGCTGCGACGCGGTCGGCTCCTCGAGGCCGACCATCGAACGCGCCCCAGGTCGAACAGCGACGCCGGTCCGACGTGTCATGGGGCGTCGTGACGGGAGTGCTCGGTGAGGAGCAGCGCGATGTCGTCGGCACGGTAGGAGGAGCGCCGGGCGTTGTGCAGTAGCCGGTCGGCGAGTTCGTCCAGGGATTCGGCGTGGGCGTGGGCCAGGGACGTCCGCAGGCGGTCGATCCCCACGTCGATGTCGGCCCCCGGTTCCTCGACCAGGCCGTCGGTGTAGAGGGCGAGGAGGGATCCCGGCGGTAGGGCGATCCCGGTCGGGGGATAGGCGCTCGTGGGGTCCACACCGAGGAGTGGGCCGACGTCGAGGTCGAGGGCGCCGGTCGGGCCGTCGGGACGGCGGAGCAGGGGTGGAAGGTGCCCGGCGGTGACGGCCTGGGCTTGGAGGCTGCGGGGGTCGAGACGGACGTAGCAGCAGCTGGCCAGGAGCCCGGGGTCGAGATCGATGAGGGTCCGGTTGACTCCGGCCATCACATCGCCGGGTGCGTCGCCCACAGCCGTGAAGGCCCGTACGGCGCTGCGCAGCTGGGCCATGGTGGCCGCGGCGGCGATGCTGTGCCCTTGTACGTCTCCGATGACGAGAGCGACCCCGTTCTCGACGGGGATGACGTCGTACCAGTCGCCGCCGATGTCCATTCCGGTGGTGGCGGGCAGGTAGCGCGCGACGGTACGGATGCCCGGGACCACTGGCAGCCGGTGCGGAAGGAGTGTCTGCTGCAGGCCCCGCGCGACGGCGAACTCCGAGTCGTAGAGCCGCGCCCGTTCCAGGGCCTGGGCGATCAGGCCGGCGAGTGCGGTGAGGACGCCGCGGTCCTTCTCCGTGAAGCGGTGGGCCTCGTCGAAGCCCAGGACGCAGGTGCCGACCGGGCGGCTGGAGGCGATCAGTGGCAGATACGCCCAGGAGCTCACCTCTCCGACGGGGATGCCGGGGTATCCCCGGGAGAGGTCCTGCTGCGACTCGATGAAGAGCGGCGCACCGGAGGTGAGCGTCTCCGTACCGGGCAGGCGGGCGTGCAGCGGAACGCCCTCCAGCCAGTCGAGGAAGTCCTCGTGGCGGCCGGTGTGGAAGAGCCGGTGCATCGTCTTGCCGCGGACCACATAGATCGCCAGTTGCTGCCCCCCGAAGGCCGGCAGCAGCTGGTCGGCCAGGACCTGGCAGACTTCCCGTGCCGTGACCGCCTCGGTCAGCGCACTGCCCAACTGCAGGACGTGGTACATGACGCCCATCCGCGCCGGCACCCCTGCGGTCGCGGAGGCACCGACCGCCGACGCCGAGGGGGGACGGGTGTCGGGGACCACCAGCCCGGTGACCCCGTCCCGCTGGGGGTGGAGGGAGAAGGCGAGCCACTGGTCGGGCGGGCGGCGGGCCAGGAAGGACGAGGGCGTCTGGGAGATCATCGCGGACCGGTGCCGGTACTCGATGTCCGGGTCAGACAGCCAGGGCACCGCGTTCCACAGAGCTTGGCCCAGCACCTCCTCGCCGGAAACGCCCCACAGCCGCAGGGCGCTGTGGTTGGCGTAGGTCACCCGCCCGTCGGGGGCGAGGGAGAACACCCCGTCCCGCAGCCGCTCGACCGCGACGAGCGCCGCATGGCCCGCCCGGGCGTCGACGACCGAACCGACCAGGTGGGTGCGCGCCCGCGCGTCGTCGGTCTCCAGTAGGCGCGCCCACACCTCCACCGTGTGGTGGCCTTCGCTGCCGACCCCGCGCTCCCGTACCCGAAGGCGGCGCGCGGTGGTCCGGCCTTCGCCGGCCGCCTCCCGGGCAAGGGCCCGGAACGCGGCGAGGTCACCGGGATGCAGGCAGGCAGCCAGCGTTTCGACTCGGCCGTCGAACGCACCGGGGTCGAGACCGAAGGCCGCGCAGAACTCGTCGTCCACGGTGAAGGTGCCGGAGGGCAGGTCCCAGTCGAACAAGCCCACCCGCACGGCCCTGGCGGCGGGTGCCGGGATCTCGACCGGAGCCGTGCCAGGACCGCATTCCACCGGATCGCCGGTACGGGCACGCAGGGCGACCAGGGAGTCACCGAGCCGGCCGGCGACGGAGCGCAACCTGCGGCGCCGCTGGGTCTTGGAAACGCTCGCGTTGCCGGGTGAGGTCGCCCAGACGATCGCCAGCGATCCGAAGGTCTCCCCGCGCGCGGCCACCGGCACGGAGCAGGAGCCGAAGGCGTACGGCAGCGCTACGGCGAGCTGGGGGAACCGGCGCATCGTCTCGTCTGCGTCAGCCAGGTGGACGGTGCGCCCGGTGCTGTACGCCACGGCGACGGGAATGGGACTGCTCACCGGGATGAGACGCCAGCCACCCAGCAGGGAGGGCGTCGTCCCGTAGGTCGCGCTCAGCACGAGGGACCGGCGGTCGCGGGAGCGAAGGAAGACACTCCCCGCGTACGCGCCGGTTGCGTCGACGGCCTCGACGACGGCTGCGGCGAGCAACTGCTCGCGCTCCGCCGTCCCACCGGCGATCATCTCGCGCACACCTCCAGTCTGCGCAGGTCGCTCCCCGGCACCAACACGCCAGCCGGCCGTAACACGGGGGTCACAGATCGTGACGGTTGTGGACGCCGGGCTGAGGAAGGGCCCACCTGGCCCGCCGGTTCGGCGTGCGCCTCGTACACCGTCACCGCATGATGACGCTGACGCCCCGTCTCTCGAAGATCTCCAAAAGCTGGTCGAACAGGGCTGCCTCGCCGTCGCCGGTGGGCAAGCGCTCCGCCAGCCACCTCGCCTCGGCCGAGGACTCCCATCGCAGGGTGAACGGCGGGGTGGCGCCCCGGCGGCCGGCCAGGCAGTCGTCCAGGGCGTCAAGGTTCCAGCCGAAGTATCCTCCGGGACCGTTGATGGCTTCGCCGAGCGCACAGAAGAAACTGTCGAGGTCGAGAATGTGCCGGCCGTCCAAAGTGAACACCTGCCCTGGAGGAGCGTCGGCCTTCCCCTGGCGGTGGTATTCGTCGGACCACAGCGCTACTGATAGCCACGCGTGTTTCTCGTCGGGGGCGAGGTCGTGCCACATACCGGCGCGGTTCAGGCGACCGGTGCGCATCAGGTCCCACACTCTGTCCGAACCGGGCACCGCGAGCTCACACCCCAGCGTCACCGTCAGGTCGACGAGGCCGGCTCCCCGGGTGGAAGACCGGACGTCAACGACGGTCAGTTCGCCGACGAGGTAGGACCCCATGGTGGCACCCTCGGCGTCGAGGACGTGGAACCAGGCGTTTCCCGCCATGGCGCGACAGCTGCCGACGTGGTCGACGGCCTCCGTCAGGCCGCCCTGCGGGGAACAGCCCGTGAGGTGAACGCGGCGTGCTCCCTCTTCTTCGTCCAGCGGCGTGAACAACCCCTCGGCGTCGTACGCGAAGCCCCAGAAGTCCGTGCCGTCCTCGTCGGAGGTCAGAGCGTACTTCTGCCCCCCGTCGCCCCGATCCGATGTCCGCATCGCACTCCTCATGAGAGAGCTGAGCGTACCGACTGCTGGAGGGCATCCCCGGCACTGAACGGGTGAAGTACAGAGAAGCCCCGCCCCGTGCGGGAAGCGTGCAAGAGCCCCTGCGGTGGGCAGTGCGGGGGCTGACTGTGAACGTACTACCGCCGGACCTGCCCAGGCTTCGGGACTTCTTCGCTGGTCGGAGACGGCGTACTCACAGGTGGTGGTGCCGTCCGTCGTGGCTGCGCGGTGTCGGAGTTCAGCCGCGAGGAGGGTGGCGGGCCGGCCCCCGGACCGGCCACCGGCGCGGCCCTGGCCAAGACGTGCGGCAGGGACGGCGTCAGGCCAGGGACACTCCTCGGCCGGCGAAGAACTCGGCGAACTGGGCCACGGGCAGGCTCGCGGTGCGGGCCTGCCCCGTGTGGCCGGACGGGTTGCGGAAGTGCACGGTGTCGCCTCGCCGGCTGGTGACGAGGACGAGGTGGCCGCCCTTGCCGGGGGCCGGGTTCTCGGGACGGCGGATCTCCTTGTGCACGGACGCCATCACCAGCCTGCCGGCGTCCAGCAGGGCGAGGAGGTCGGGGACCGTCAGGGGGTGTCCGGGTCGGGCGCGCCGGACACGGCCCAGCCGGGATCGTCCGCGGGGTCGCGGCCCTCGTAGACGATGGCATGGATCAGGTCCTCGCTGGCGTACTGGGTGACGGTGGGGAACTGCGGGTCAGGCACGTGCGGGGTCCTTCCGGTGCGCGGTCGGTTGATCAGCCGGTGGACGGTGGGCACGTCCACGCCGCCGGAGATCACCACCCCGATGGTGCCTGAGTCCTCCGCTCCGGGTACGCCTCGGTCGGCTCCCGTGCACGCACCGAAGCCGGGCCACGGGCCGAACGGCCTGCGCGACGTGACGCGGTCCACCGCCCCAGGGCGCACCTCCCGCGGCAAGGGCCGGCCGCATCCGTCTGGCATCCGCTTCGCAGCGGGCGGTCGGACCGTGCGGCCGCCCCTGCACGGGCCGCGGCGCGGCCGGTCGCCAGGGCAGTCCTACTGGGCGCTGTAGGACTCCTTGACGTGCCGGGCGCACTCGTCGCGGGTGAGGAAGCCGTCGCCGTCGGCGTCGCTCTTCTGGAACTCCTGGAGGGCTTCGGCCGAGGGGAGCCCCTTGACCTGCTGCCAGGTCAGCCACTCCGCAAGGGAGATCTTGCCGTCGTTGTCGGCATCGGCCGTCTCCAGGACGGCGAGCTCGAACGGGATGGCGACCTGGTCGAGGAAGTCCGGGCGGCGGTAGGCGGAGACGAACTCCCGGGCGGTGACCCTCCCGTCCCCGTCCGCATCGGTGCCGCTTCGCAGCGTCTGCCACATCTTGTTGCCCAGGTCGGTCACCCGCCGCCAAGCGGGGGAACCCGGGTAGGCGCCGGCCCGCACCAGCATCTCCTGGACCAGCTGGTCGATGTCGACCTGCTCGATCACACCGTCACCGTCGACGTCGACCTTCTTGAACATCGCCTGGAAGTGGCCGCGCTCCGCCTGAGTCACCACAGACCCCACCTGTTCCTTTCCTAGCGGGAGGGATACCGTTCGCCAACGTCCCACACGCCTCCGTCCGCGGGCGGGCATCGCGCGCCGTCGATCACCCGAAAGAGGCCAGAACGGCAGCACGGCACCGGCCCGCGCGACCTGCGAGACGTAGGGGATCCCGTCGACCGGGACCAGCCCGCAGCCCGTCACGGGAGTCCGTACGGACACCGGTCAAGGCGGCCCCGATGACGCCGTGTTCTTCGCCTTGCTCGTCGCCGTCAACGGTTGGCTGTCAGGAGAGCGCGGGCGTGGCGGATGAGTGCCTGGCGCACCTCGTCGGGGGACAGCACGGTGAGCGGGGCGGCCAGGCTGAGAAGGTAGGCGGCGAGTTGCTCGGTGCTGTTGCCGCCGATCTCGACCATGGTCGCGTCGGGGCCGTCAGGGCTGTGTGTGCCGAGGGTGGGTGGGACCTTCTGCAGGGCGCGGTCCAGGGGGAGCGGAAGGCGGATCGTCACGTACACGGGGTAGACGACGCTCGCGATCCCTCGGGAGACCAGTGCCGCCGCATCGGGCGGATCGGTCAGGTCGGCTGGTTCGGTGGTGGGGCGTACGCTCACCACCCGGTCGGCACGGAACGTACGCCATTGCTGTTTGGTGACGTCCCGGGCGACCAAGTACCAGCGCAGGCCGGTGTGGACCAGGCGGTACGGGTCGACGGCTCGCACGGAGGCCCGGCCGGCGTGGTCCCGGTAGGAGAGGGTGGTGCGCAGTGTGCTGTGGCAGGCTCGCGCCAGTTCCAGCAGCAGGAGCGTGTCGATCTGCGGTTCGCCGGAGCGGGGAGTGTGTTCGAGCGCGCCGTCCAGTGTGCTCAGCTGGTCCGCGAGGTGTGTGGGCAGGCTCTGGCGCAGCTTGAGCAGCGCGGAGAGGGCGGCTTGCCCGGTGCCGAGGACTCCGCTGAGTGCGGCCTCGCGCAGGGCGACGGCGACGGCCAGGGCCTCCTCGTCGTCCAGTACCAGCGGCGGCATGCGGGCGCCGGGGCTGAGCCGGTAGCCGCCCCAGGGGCCGGGCGCGGATTCGACTCCGTAGCCCAGGTCCCGCAGCCGGGCGATGTCCCGGCGGACCGTGCGGTCGGTGACCGCCATGCGCTCGGCCAGTTCACGGCAGGTCCATTCGGGGCGCGCGGACAACAGCGACACCAGGCGCAGCAGACGGGAGGAGGTCCTGATCACAGTCCCCCAGTGTCCCGGACGACCAGGACACGTCCTGTCAGGGTCATGGCCTACGGTCCGGTCCCATGAGCAATCCCGAGATCCGTCTGCTTTCCTTCGACTTCGACTGCCTCGACCCGGCTGAGCTGGCCCGCTTCTACGGCGATGCCCTGGACCTGCCCGTGCTGTATCGCAGTGACGACTTCGTCCTGCTGGGGCGGGAGGGAGCCCCTGGGCTCGGCTTCGTCCGCCAGATCGGGTTCCAGCCTCCGGCCTGGCCCGACCCCGCCCACAGCAAGCAGGCTCACCTCGAACTGGGCGTCGACGACCTGGACGCCGCGCAGGAGCGGATGCTCGCCCTGGGCGCCGTCTTGCCCTCCTTCCAGCCGCGGCCCGACGTGTGGCGGGTGCTCCTGGACCCGGCGGGTCATCCCTTCTGCCTGTCGACGCACGGAATGTGAGCCCGTCCGCACCGGCTCGCTGCCGTTCTCCCTGCCTGCATGCCGCCGAATCCGATGAACTGCGGGGGCGGACCGGCCTGGAGGAAGTCGACCGTGGCGGCCAAGTTGGGGCGTCATGGCCCGAGGCGGGGGGCGGCAAGACGGTGTGGTTCGAGTGCGGCGCCTCCGTTTGACATCCGCCCCCCATGGACCCAGCGTCGAAAGGGAGGGGGATCCGCTGGTCGACGTCGGCAGAGGGGGTCCTATGCGAACTCTGTGCCACGGGGACCTGGAGATCGAGTGGCCCGGTGACCGGGGCGGCCGGGTCAGGAGGACGTCACCCACGGCAGCGGCCCCGAACGTCGTGCCGCAGAGCATTCCTCCCGTCACACCGCCGCCGCTGCTGGTGGGCCGTGACGGACAGCTCGACGACGCGCGCAGGGCCCTCGCGGCCCTGCGTCCTCTCGAATTCCACGCACCCTGTGGATTCGGCAAGTCGACGTTCCTGCGCGCCATAGCCGCCGATGCGGGCGGACGTGGCACCCCAACTCTGTTTCTGAGGGCCGGAACCGAGGCCGCCGCAGACCTGCTCCGGCGGATCTTCGCCGCGTTGTACGAAGCCGACCGTCCCATGGTGCCCACCCCCGAGCAGTGCGCCGACGTGCTCGCGGGGGTGACCGCGATCGTGGTGCTCGACGATGTCATGGGTGGTTGGGAGCAGGTCGAGCCGCTGATGGAGAGGATGCCCGGCAGTTCCTTCGTGTTCGGTTCGGACCGGCCGTTCCTCGGGCGTCATGGGGTCTCGCAGAATGTGCCCGGCCTGTCCGACGACGCGGCACGGGAGCTGGTGGCGCGGGAACTGGGTCGCCCGCTCACCGAGCTGACCGAGGTCGAACAGTCTGCCGTGACGTCGTTTCTGGAGGCCGTGGAGGGACAGCCCCTGCGGCTCAGACAGGCGGCTGCCCTGGTGCGCGCGGAAGGCTATGAGTTCGCGCGGCTCGTCGAGTACGCGCGGAGCGACCCGCGGACCCTGGACCGGCTCAGTCTCGATGTCCTGGCCGAGCGTGAACGCCGTGTACTGGCCGTCCTGGCCCTCACGGCCGGGGCGCTGCTCCCGGGTGATCTCGTGGCCGTCATGAGTGATGTCGAGGGTGCGGTCGCAACCCTCCGGGAGATGCGCCGGCGTGGTCTGGCCGAGCAGCGCGACGACCGGTTCGGACTGCCGGTCTGCCAGGCGGAGAGCCATCGGACGACGCTGATCGAGTACCTGGATCTTTCCTCCTCGGTACGCGAACTGGCCGGGTGGCTGAGAACCTGCGACCCGACCAGCGAGGAGGCCGACGACGCCGCCGCGGCGGCGCTGTCCGTCATCGCATTCGTGGCCGAGCGCAGGGAGTGGGCGGCCGTTGTCCGGCTGGTGCGTGCGGTCGACCCGCTCCTGGCCCTGAAGGGGCGTCTGGAGGCCTGGAGCCATGTTCTCGACCAGGGGATCGAGGCGGCCCGGGTGATCGGCGACCAGGTGGCCGAAGCGTTCTTCGCCAACCAGAAGGGCCTGGTCGCCCTGTGTGGGGACCAGCTCGACACCGCGCGGGACAGCTTCGAGAGGGCGTTCGAACTGTGGAAGCGGGTCGGCGACGAGGCCGGAGCGGCGGTCGCCCGGGACAACCTCGCCCAGCTCGGGCCCTTCGGTGTCCCGCCGCCGCCTCCGCCGCCTCCGCCTCCCCCGCCCTCGCCTCCTTCGTCTCAGCCCCCGACTGCGCGTCTGCCCTCGCCTCCTCCACCTCCCCCAACTCCGCCACCTCCTCCTCCATCTCCGCCCTCCGAGCGACCTGTGCCGTCAGGGAGTAAGCGTTGGTGGGTGATTGCGGCGGCAGCCGCTGTCGTGGGTATCGCCGTGGGGGTCGGGGTGAGCATGGCGGGCGGGGGCGGAGACGGGCCGCCCGCCGATCAGCCGCCGCTTGCCCCGACGTCCTCGTCCCCGACCTCACCTTCACCGGCGTCCATCGAGGGCACGTACACGGTGACCGTGAAGGGCGCTGAACTGCGCTTGGTCGTCGAACCGGCCACTGCCGATGAGTACAAGGCGTACGGGACCCACGAGGGAACCCACGGCCTCGACCCCACCTCGTGCGAGCCGGAGATCGGGGTGGACGTGGATGCCGCGGAAGCAGTCATCAGCGGTGACGGATCCTCTTACGCGGGCACCTACATCGACCTGTACACGGCCCCTGGCGGCGGGTGCAGCTACAGAACGTACGAGGTGACCATCGGCCTCATCGGTCAGGACACCGTGAAGATGTGCACGGTGCGCCCTGAGGGGTGCACGACCTACCAGCGCATGGAATAGGGGGCCTGCAAGGGCCGTACGTCGCGGGTAGCTCGTTCACTCGCAGCCGTAGGCCGGAGAGGTGGTAGCGGATCACCGGCCGGTGGGCCGGACCATCTCCGAGAGGTTCCCCGGGTGGCAGCTACGTTCAGCTCGCCGCCGATCGCATGCAGGTACGCGGCCTGGCCCGCCGCTCGGTATCGAAGGCGAGGAGCATTCGGATGCTCATGGTCCCACCGCTACGCGGACGCAGCTCCCGCATGTTCCGGTGGCGGCTCTTCTCGATCGCGCCGACCGTCGGGCGGCGGGGCGCCGGGCGAGCCGGCGCCTCCTGCCTGCGCCGGCTACATGGTGATGGCCGATCCGGAGGGAAACGAGTTCTGCTGGGACTGGACGACGGGGAACTTCACGCCGGTGAGGTTTTCGGAGGCAGCCCACAGCCGCTGCTGGACGGCTACCTCGTACGACTCCGGGCTGGAGGTGACCAGCCGGGGGTGGCCCTTGACCTCGTTGCGCCCGCCGGGACCGTAGTACTGGCCGCCGAGCGCGCCGGGGTCGGTGGCGGCGCGCAGGGTGGGCAGGGCGCCCATGGCCGGTGTCTGGGTGATCAGCGGCGCGAGCCAGGTGACGGGCAGGCGGAGCGCGGCGGGGGTGTTGCGGATGAGGTCGGTGTGGGACATGCCGGGATGGGCGGCGACCGCGACGGTGGTACCGTGCGTGGCGAGCCGGCGCTGCAGCTCGTACGTGAACATCAGGTTGGCCAGCTTGGACTGACCGTAGGCGGCGGCCCGGCTGTACGACCGCTCCCACTGCAGGTCGTCGAAGTGGATCGCGGCCCGGATGCGGTGGCCGGTGCTGCTGACCGTCACCACGCGCGAGCCAGGCACCGGCAGCATCAGGTCCAGCAGCAGCCCGGTGAGCGCGAAGTGGCCGAGGTGGTTGGTGCCGAACTGCATTTCGAAGCCGTCGGCGGTGGTCTGCTTCGGGGTGTACATCACGCCGGCGTTGTTGATCAGCAGGTCGAGCCGGTCGAGCCGGGACCGCAGCGCCGCCGCCGCGGTCCGCACGGAGTCGAGCGAGGTCAGGTCCAGCGCCTGCACAGTCACGTCGCCGGTCATGCGGGCCGCGGCCTGCTCGCCCTTCTCTACGTTGCGCACGGCGAGCACCACGGACGCCCCGTGCTCGGCGAGCGCCTTGGCGGTCTCGTACCCCAGTCCGGTGTTGGCCCCGGTCACCACGGCCACCCGCCCGCGCTGGTCAGGAATGTTCGCTGTCGTCCACTTCTCGCCCATGTCAGGCTCCCAGCCGGCTAACGTACCGAAGGTATCTTGTGTCGTCGACGTTAAAGTACCTTCGGTATGTTGTCAACGTACCGAAGGTACCTAATCTAGACTGGCGATCGTGACTTTCCAGCGGGCGCGAACTGAAGAGCAGCGGGAGATCCGCCGACGGGCGATCCTCGACATGGCGTCGGCGATGCTCGACGAGATGCCTGTGGCCGCGGTCACCCTGAACGAGCTCAGCCGCCGGGTAGGCCTGGCGAAGCCGAACGTGCTGCGCTACTTCGAGTCTCGCGAGGCGGTGCTGCTGGAGCTGCTTGACCGCTTCCTGCGGGAGTGGCTGACGGAACTGGCAGGGGAGTTGGCCGCCGGCATCGACGAAGATCTCCCCATGCCCGAGCGAGCGGCAGCGGTGGCCGAGATCCTCAGTCGCTCACTGTCCGGCCGCATGGTGCTGTGCGAGCTCTTCGGCGCACAGGGCAGCGTCCTGGAACACAACGTCTCCGTCGAGGTCGTGGCACGCTACAAGCGGGCCTCCCTGGACCGCCTGACGACCATGACCGCCCTGATCCGGAAGTACCTGCCGGAGCTGGGTGAGAACGCAACACTGTTCAGCCTGCAGACCATGGTCATGGCCGGCGCGCTGTCGGCGTACAGCACGCCCCCACGCAGCCTGCAGGCGGCCTACGAGGCCGAGCCCGACCTGGCCCGCTTCCACTTGGATCTGAAGGACTACTTGAAGCAGGCCCTGACCGCAACCCTCCTGGGCGTGCTACCCCGCCGCTGACCAGCGTTGCACTGAACGGGCCAAAACCTCCGTACCTCTCGCGCTCGGACGGCGGAGAGGCCGGGGTGCCCAAGCTCGGGCCGCCGGCCCTTCCCCGGCACCCGACGCATCCGCGGCATCGCCGCCCAGACCCTCCGGCTGGCCTTCCCACTCGCCCACGCCAACCGCCGCAAGATCGGCCGCTGGCTCGCCGCCATTCCGCCCGACGGGCACCCACCCCGCCGACGGCCCACCCGTCGCCGAGCGACGGGACCTCTCGGCAGCCGGACCCCGACGGGCCACACCGCTGGAAGAACGCCCCTGGACCGGGCGGTCACCGGGGAGTGGCACACGGTCGTCGGCCCACAGATGTACCGGAGGTTCGCGCTGCACAAGTGGCTGGCTCCCGGCCACTCCTCCGGCAGCGTGCCCGGACCGTACTGACGGGCTCTCAGCGTCGGCTGTCGCCGGGCGCGAGCAGGTGACGATCCCGCAGTATGCCGTCGATATGACGGATCGTCGACCGTATCCAAGCGACCTGTCGGCCGCCCGCTGGGCCTTGGTGGAACCAACTCTGACAGCCTGGCGTCAGGCCCGGACTGCACGCGCCCTCGCCTTCGGCCGGCCACCCGAGCACGACCTGCGAGATCTCCTCGACGCGATCCTCTACGTCGACCGCACGGGCATCCCCTGGCGCTACCTCCCGCACAACTGCCCACCCCACCAAACGGTCTACGCCTACGTCGATCGATGGCAACGAGGCGGCGTGTTCGAGCAGCTCAACGGGCTTTTGCGCCGTCTGGTCCGCGCCAGCGAGGGCCGTGACCCGGAGCCGACGGCCTGCATCATCGACTCCCAGAGCGTCAAGACCTCCACCCACGCCCCCGCCACCACCCAGGGCGTGGACGTCGGGAAGAGGATCGCCGGCCGGAAGCGGAACATCGTCACCGGCACCATCGGACTTCTCCTCACGGTCCTGGTCACCGCAGCCAGCGTCCAGGACAGCACCGCATGCCGACAGCTACTGACCAAAGTGGCTGCCGACCACCCGACCGTGCACAAGTCCTGGGCCGACATGGGCTCCAAGACCGCCGTCGTCGAGCACGGCGCCACCCTCGCATCGACGTCGAGATCGTCCGACGCGACCCCACGACCAGGGGGTGATCAACCTCATGACCCGCCGACTGACCGGCGCAACCACCCCGACTTGGCGCGGAACCTGACCCACAAGCAGGGATGAAACGCCCAGTAGGATTCCGGAATGGAAATCGAACTGGATGACTATATGGACGAACTGGTCGAGCTGCAGGAAGCGAACGACGCAGCGCATGCCGTGGTGAAGCGTCTTCAGGAGGAACTCAGCAAGGTTCAGGAGTGGACCGACGAGCAGCACGTGGCCTGGCGGGACGCGTGGGAAGACTGGCGTGCGGTCTGGGAGCCGTTGGAGGACACCCTGACCTACCACGCGGAGACGCTGGGCCTGGACCGCGACGAATTGGCGGCCGCGGTGCAGGAGGCGGCAGGCCACGTCCCGCCGACAGAGGACTGACGGGCCCGCCGGCGGTGGGCAGCCGCGCGAGGGGCTCGGCGACACGCACGGCGCGGCCCCGCTCTCCCGGCCGGTGAGGAGCCGCCCCGCCGTCAGGGCAGGTGCGTGTTACCGGCTCCGCCTTGACGATGGGCGCGCTCCCGCAACGCAGCGGTCCGGTGGACGACTTCCCCGCCCCAGGCCCAGGTTCAGCTTCAGGCTCAGGTTCAGGGTCGGGACAGGGTGCGGGCTGCCGTGGCCAGGCGGCGAGCGGCCTCGGTCAGGTCCGCGGGGTCGGCGGCCGCGGCGAAGCCGAGGCGGAGGTGGGAAGCGGGCGGGTCCGTCGGGAAGTAGCGGTGGCCCGCGTCGACGGAGACGCCGTGCAGGCGGGCCGCGTCGGCGACGACGGTGTCGGTGAGCTGGGTGGGCAGGCGGAGCCACAGGTGGAGGCCCCCCGGCGGGTGCCGGGTGAGCGTCCAGTCGGGCAGTTCGCGGGCCAGGGCGGTGGCGAGGGCGGTGGAACGGGCCCGGAGTGCGGTGGCGAGGGCACGCAGGTGGCGGTCCCAGGCGGGGGTGGAGAGCAGTTCGACGGCGGCTTCCTGAAGCGGGCGGGCGGTGAAGAAGTCGTCCACCTGCCGCATGCCGCGGAGCCGTTGCATCACCGGGCCGCGGGCGACGAGTGCGCCGATCCGCAGGCTCGGTGAGGCCGGCTTGGTCAGCGAGGTCAGGTGGACGACCGTGCCCTCCCGGTCCTCCGCAACCAGCGGGCGGGGCATCGGGCCGCCGCCGTGGCCGAGGTGGCGGGCGAAGTCGTCCTCGATCAGGAACGCCCCGGCGGCCCGGGCCACGTCCACGACCTGGCGGCGACGGTCGGGGGTGAGCACCGTGCCGGTCGGGTTGTGGAAGGTCGGCTGGCAGTAGAGCAGCCGGGCGCCAGTCATGGCGAAGGCGTCGGCCAGTAGGTCCGGGCGGATCCCGTCGGCGTACGGTGCGGAACCCCACGGGGGCCCGGCGGGGGCCCGCGCGGGCGCGCACGGGCCCGGGGGCGTGGGGGGCGAGAGCACACCCCCCG